>JAZQPA010000082.1:0-7837 GCA_045628125.1 Bacteroidaceae bacterium | reverse complement strand
CAAGTGCAGATAAGTGTTATCCACCTCATCCACTTCGATGGGGATAATCTTTTCCAACTGCTTAATTCGGCTCTGAACCTGAACGGCCTTAGTAGGCTTATATCTGAAACGTTCTATAAAATCTTTGATATCGGCTATTTCTTTCTGCTGATTTTCATAAGCCCGCAGCTGTTGTTCGCGACGTTCAGCACGAAGATTTACATAATCATCATATTTTACACGGTAGTCATAGACGCGGCCGCAACTTATCTCAAGAGTGCGGGTGGTCACATTGTTGATGAAAGCCCTATCATGGCTGACCAAAACCACAGCATTACAGCGAGTTGCCAGAAAATTCTCCAGCCACTGAATACTTTCGATATCCAAATGGTTAGTAGGCTCATCCAGCAGAAGTACATCTGGGTGCATCAGCAACAATTTTGCCAATTCAATTCGCATGCGCCATCCGCCGCTGAATTCGCTGGTGGGACGGTCAAAATCTGACCTTAAGAAACCGAGACCTTGCAATGTACGTTCCAATTCGGCCTGATAATTGCCGCCTCCCATCATGGTAAACCGCTCATTCTCATGAGTAAAACGATCTACCAAATCCATATATGATTCAGATTCATAATCAGTACGTTCTGCCAATTCCTGATTCAGGCGATCCAACTCGTCCTTCATTTCCTGAATGTGAGCAAAAGCCTGCTCAGCTTCCTCACGCACCGTGTGACTGTCACTTAGCACCATCACCTGAGGCAAATAACCCACCGTAATATTACGCTGAATATTTACCTGACCTCCTGTAGGCAGCTGCAAACCCGCTAATATTTTCAACATAGTAGATTTTCCTGCTCCATTCTTACCTACCAGGGCTATTCGCTCTTTGGAGTTGATGATATACGTCACACCCTGGAAAAGCGGACGGGCAGCAAATTCTACTTCAAGATTTTCTACAGATATCATTTCTTCAAGTCATTTTCCCTATCCTTGGCCATCTTTTCTTTCTTTCGCAACAGAAAATACAGAACGACGAGAAGAGCATAAGTTGCTGTAACCACTGTTATTTTCTCTGCCATACTTGACTCGTGATTCCGAGGTATCAGGTAGATGAACATACCTGTAGCATACAAAGCCAAAAGAGAGGGGATAAGCCAAGGTTTCTTACTTCTTAGCATTTTTTCTGTCAATATTAATTTTGTGTTTATAGAACACCAGGACAGATGCTACTACACTAGCAGCTCCAATAAAATATGGCAACTGACCCTGAATGCGGAAGCCTTCGTTTGAGACTAGGATGTATGTTACACACACAAATGTCATAAACAGCACAGGCACCAATGTTATCGCATAATTCTTCTTGTTACGCACCAGGAAGAAAGTCACCGTCCAAAGTGTAAAGATAGAAAGCGACTGGTTTGCCCATCCGAAATAGCTCCAGATAATATTAAATCCGTCTGGATTAGAAATCTGCCATACCAAAAGTGCAAAAGTAAAGGCAAACATTGGAATACAGATATACAAGCGGTTACGGTATGAGCGCTGGCTCAGTTTTATGAACTCCGCAATAATCAGTCTGGCACTGCGCAGAGCAGTATCACCACTAGTAATAGGAGCTGCAACAACACCCAACAAAGCCAAGATGCCACCAGCAATTCCCAACCATCCATTGCAGACATTCATCACCACCTGAGGAGCTGAGAAATACTGGATTAATGTTCTGTCGCTCTGTGACTCAAATGCCTGAATTACCTCAGGAGAGCAAACCTCTCTCCAACCATCCGCATAGAAGAAATAAGAAGATACAGTAGCCCAAATCATCGCCACGATTCCTTCTGTAATCATTGAGCCATAGAAAATTGGGCGTCCCATTTTCTCATTCTTGATACAACGTGCCATCAATGGACTTTGAGTAGCATGGAAACCACTAATTGCTCCACAGGCAATGGTAATGAAGAGAGCTGGGAATATCGGGGTACTGCGACCAAACTTTTCCACACCCAGATTTTGCATACCATCCCAGACCTCAGGCAATTGCGGCATTTTCATATACAAGCCAATCATCAAAGCAACAGCCATGAAAATCAGTGAGAAAGCGAACAATGGATAGATGCGTCCAATAATCTTATCAACAGGCAACAATGTTGCGATTACATAATAAATGAAGATAATCAGAATCCACATCACTTCAGTACCAAAGATATTCTTCATAATAATGGCAGGACTATAAACAAACACGGCTCCTACCATCACCAAAAGAAGTACAGTGAAAACCAGCATGACCTTACGGATATCCTTTCCAAGATAATAGCCAACCAACTGTGGCAAACCTGCGCCATTGTGATGCAATGACAACATTCCGCTCAAATAGTCGTGAGTAGCTCCGGCAAAAATACATCCAAAAACAATCCAAAGATAAGCAGATGTACCAAACCACATTCCCATAATGGCACCAAAGATTGGTCCGGTTCCCGCGATGTTCAAGAACTGAATCATGAATATTTTCCAATCAGGAAGCACCATGAAATCCACACCATCCGCTTTTGCCACAGCAGGAGTAACCCTATTTGGATCGGGACCAAATACGCGTTCCACGAATCGTCCATAGACAAAATAACCTGCTATCAAAACGAGTATAGCAATTGTAAAACTAATCATATCACCTTATTTTATATAAATTTCAAAAAACGGAGCAAAATTACAAAATAAAGCCAAAAGATTTATTACTTTACCATATTTTTATCTTTATTTTTTTTAATTTTGCCGTCCAAATTGGATTGAAATGAAATTGACATCTATTATTAAATATATAATTTGTGTAATTTGTGTAAGCATCAGCTTTATGGCTTATGCCCAGATACCACAACAAAAAACCGAGACACGAGCTGTCTGGCTGACTACTTTGAGCGGATTGGATTGGCCATCGGCAAAAGCAAATACCGCCTCCGGAAGGGAGCTCCAAAAGAATGAATTAAGGAAAATTCTAGACCAATATCAAAGACTTCATATCAACACCGTTCTTCTTCAGACTCGAGTACGGGGAACAATGATCTATCCTTCAGCCTATGAAGGGTGGGATCCATGTCTGACCGGAGTTGCAGGTAAAGATCCAGGATATGATCCTCTGCAATTTGCCATTGAAGAATGCCATAAAAGAGGTATGGAACTACATTGCTGGATGGTTACCGTTCCATCTGGTAATGCAAAAGTACACAGTCAGTTAGGATTTAAATCTGTCACAAAGACTCACCCTGAATTAGTAAGGAAAATTAAAGATTACTGGTATTTGGATCCTGGTAATCCGGAAACGCGGCATTACCTTGCCACGTTATGCGAAGAGATTGTTCAGAAATACGATGTTGACGGTATTCATTTCGATTTCATCCGTTATCCGGAGAATAGTGGTGAAAGCCTTGATAGAATCAGTTGGACAAAATATGGTGCCCAAACAGGACAATCCAAAGCAGATTGGCGACGTAATAACATTACCTCCTTGGTTAGGGAAATGTTCAATACGGTAAAATCCATCAAGCCATGGGTAAAAGTAACAGCAGCACCTTTGGGAAAATATGCTGACACCAATCGTTTTCCTGCCGGGAATTGGAATGGTCTTAACCGGGTATATCAAGATGCGCAACTTTGGATGAAGGAAGGCATTATCGATGGGGTGTTTCCGATGATTTATCACAGTGATGATAATTTTTACCCGTTCGTATGCGATTGGATTGAGAATAACAACGGTCGTCCGGTCACTGCCGGTTTAGGTATTTATTTTTTACATCCAAGCGAAGGTAAATGGACATTAGACATGATTCAGCGCCAAATGAACTTTTGCAGGAGCAAAGGTATAGGCGTGGCCCACTATCGATCTAAATTCCTAACAGATAACACAAAAGGATTATTTACCTGGTGTGAAAGCGAGTACTACCCTTATCCCGCCCTACCCGCAGGTATGCCTTGGCAAACGAAAAGAGCGCCTCAGAACCCTCAAAATATCATTTTATCCAAAAATGGAAATAAATTAACATTATCTTGGAACGAGGTAACCGATCCTGATTATAACACCTATGTAACATATAATGTTTACAGGAGTAAGACTACACCTGTCAACACCAATAATCCAGCCAATCTGATTGCAGCCCGACTGATGGAAAATCGGATTGAGCTAGAGGAAGGAGCAGACAACTATCACTACGCAGTTACAGCTCAGGACAGAGCCGGAAATGAGAGCAATGTAATACAGAACACCGATGTTCCTGTCACAAACGAGCTGCATTGCACCAATGGATTATTACACATTCCATCCCAATTGGCTCATTCAACCGTCATTATTTGTGATTTGACCGATAGAGAATTAATGGCAGCACCTTATAGTCCAACCATTGATGTTTCCATGTTAAAATCTGGTTCTTACTGGCTAAAGCACAAGGGTAGCAACAATAGGATTCGCCGAGTTGGTGTATTTTTTAAATAAAAAGGTTAATCAGTTTCAAGATAGATTCTAAACTGAGTATCAGCAAAAACCGGAGTCAGGGACAAGTAACCACTAACCAACCGCTGATTCTCAATAACAGGGCTTGGGCGTTGGCTATGTTCCTGATAGATTCTGCCCGGTTGCTGATAGTCTGAATACAGCTTAGCTGAAACATTTTCTGCCATAAAACGATCGGCAAGAATTAATGCCAACCAACCCATATTTCTTCTAAGATTGATTTCTACGCAAGGATGGACCTTAGGGGTTTCATGTTCATTAACCACCATCATATCCACTCCCAATGGCCCCATGTATTCCGAACCTATCTGTTCCGACAATACGGTTTCCAGATGTTCACGAATGGAATCCAACACTTCCGGACGAGCATTAATCCTGGAAATGATCATTGATTGTGGAGCAACCCAATTGGCGGAATAACGGCCATATTCGACTGAAAACAAAGAATAGCCGGCAAAGGACACGTGTCCCTTGCCATCGCTCCAAAACTCCATGGCAAAGTCTTGCAATTTTTCATATTGGGGCTCAATAACCAATCCACCGGAATGTTTCAGGAAACTGCTGCACAACTGACGGGATTGAACAGAATCGGGTGATTGCAGCATCATCACTCCGCGCCCACTACTGCTCCAAAGGGCTTTCAATACATATTGGGAGCAATACGAAATAGCCTCGTCAATCTGGCTTTCGGAAGTACAGAAAAAAGATTGGCCAGTAAGTTCTGAATCTGAAGGGAAAGAGTCTAAAACCTTTACCGCCATCTCTCTACTGGACAAAGAGCGGATTACTTCCAACCGTTCGCTGGAGGTCTCAGGCATATCCTTCATGGCGGGGTACTTTCGCCACAAAGATTTATTCCACCCCCAAGGATCAATAAGCGAATAACGGGACAGGTCTGCATTTTCCGGAGTCACCCATTGGATTCGAGGCAAATTTAGAGAGGTGCATAAGGAGATATACCATTCTTCAACCGCCTTAGGGTTCGACACAAGAACTTCATCATCATTCTCACACCACCAAACTGGCAATGCAGCCAACTGCCTTTCCATTAGCACCACCCTTTTGGAAGCCTGGAAATTGTGCGAATTGTCTGCCATAGCCATCTCATGGCTTGGATTAAAAATATGAAGTACGCTCATCTGTTTTGAATAGGATTGGCAAAAATAACCATTTCTTTCAAAATAGGCAGCCAATTATCAAAATAATTTCATTTTTCTGCAATCCCAACTTTGCATTTTAAACAATAAATTCTATCTTTGCATCGTTTTAGCAGCTAAACATCAATGGAGATTTTCTACAGGACTCACGCCTATCTGATAGAGCACATCAATGCTCCCGTTCGTCGTGCCCTTATGGACGACATCAATTGGGATGACCGCCTTATCGGTATCAAAGGACCTCGCGGCGTGGGTAAAACAACCTTTCTTCTGCAATATGCCAAGGAAAGATACGGTACAGACCGTTGTTGCCTGTATATTAACATGAACAATTTCTATTTCCAGCAAATGGGACTGACTCAGTTCGCAGGAGAATTTCTGCGTCGGGGAGGAAAGGTTCTACTTATCGATCAAGTATTTAAGTACCCTGATTGGAGTAAGGAATTGCGAGAGTGTTATGACCGATATCCTTCTTTAAAGATTGTGTTTACCGGAAGTAGTGTGATGCGTCTTAAGGAGGAGAATCCGGAGTTGAATGGTATTGTAAAGAGTTACAATCTGAGAGGTTTCTCATTCCGTGAATATCTGAATCTGCAAACTGGAAATGATTTTCCAATTTTCACGCTAGAACAAATACTGCAGAATCACGAGAGCATTGTAAAGACAATCCTGCCCCATGTCCGTCCTTTGGATTATTTTCAGGATTATCTTCACCACGGATTTTATCCATTCTTCTTAGAGAAGCGGAATTTCTCTGAGAACTTATTGAAAACCATGTCAATGATGATTGAGGTGGATATCCTGCTCATCAAACAGATTGAGTTGAAATATTTAACCAAAATCAAAAAGCTGCTGTACCTTTTGGCTGTCGATGGTCCCGTTTCACCAAACATCAGCCAGTTAGCAAATGAAATTCAGACCAGTCGTGCGACTGTGATGAATTACATCAAATACCTGACTGATGCTCGTCTAATAAATCTGATTTATGCAAGTGGAGATGATTTCCCGAAGAAACCTGCAAAAATCATGATGCACAACACCAGCCAGATGTATGCCATCTACCCCATTAAAGTGGAAGAGCAGGATGTTTTGGAGACATTCTTTCTGAACACTTTATGGAAAGACCACAAAATGAATAAAGGTTCAAAGGGTTCAAGTTATCTGGTAGATGACACTCTTAATTTCCGGATATGTACAGATGGGCGAACATTAAGGAATAAGACTCACCCTAACACATACTATGCACAGCACAGAATCGATGTGGGTCGTGGAAATCAGATTCCTCTTTGGTTATTTGGTTTCGTTTATTAATTAAAAGAAGGAAGAGAATTATAGAAAATATAGTTAACTAATAATATCAAAAAGTATTATGGCTAAAGAAAGAAAATTCGTAACTTGGGATGGTAACACCTGCGCAGGTCATGTTGCATACATGTTCAGCGAGGTTGCTGCTATCTACCCTATCACTCCGTCTTCTCCAATGGCGGAGCATGTTGACGAATGGGCCGCTCAGGGCAGAAAGAACCTGTTTGGCGACACCGTTCTGGTTCAGGAAATGCAGTCTGAGGCTGGTGCAGCAGGTGCTGTACACGGTTCTCTGCAGGCTGGTGCTTTGACAACCACCTTCACTGCTTCTCAGGGTCTGTTGTTGATGATTCCTAACATGTACAAGATTGCTGGTGAGCTGTTGCCATCAGTTTTCCATGTATCTGCTCGTACTCTGGCTACTCATTCATTGTGTATCTTCGGTGACCACAGCGACGTTATGGCTTGCCGCCAGACTGGTTTCGCTATGTTGGCAGAAGGTTCAGTACAGGAAGTTATGGATCTGTCAGCTGTTGCTCACTTGGCAGCTATCGAGGCTCGTGTTCCATTCATTAATTTCTTCGATGGTTTCCGTACCTCTCACGAGTATCAGAAGGTTGAGCTGATTGAAGAGGATGATGTACGCGACTTGGTTGATATGGATGCTGTAGCAGCATTCCGTTCTCGCGCATTGTCTCCAGAGCACCCACAGGCTAAGGGTATGGCTGAGAACCCAGAGACATTCTTCGCTCACCGCGAGTCTTGCAACCGCTACTACGATGCCGTTCCCGCCATCGTGGAGAAGTACATGGCTGCCATCTCTGAGCGCACCGGTCGCAAGTACGACCTCTTCAGCTACTATGGTGCTGAGGACGCAGAGCAGGTAATCATCATGATGGGTTCT
>JAZQPA010000081.1:0-20528 GCA_045628125.1 Bacteroidaceae bacterium | reverse complement strand
CGGGAGCGAATAATCGGTTCCGGTAGGCACGGTCTCCGAAGGTTCATCAATGCCAGGTGCCTGAGCCACAACGGGTTCGTCGGTAGAAGTCTGGGTAGTTTCCACCGGGTTTACGGTCTCGTCATTCGCCAACACATAGCGCTGCACTACCCAAATGAGCAGCAGGATAGCCAATGAAACGAGCGTTTTTGTCAGTTGATCTTTCTGTTTCTTATCCATAATTACTTCTTTTTATCTCTCCACGCAAACCACGATGCCAGAATGGTACCGGAAATGGAATGCCACGCGCAACTAACCGCACAAGGAATAACCGCTAACGGACAGGTGGCGATGAAGAACTTTCCGGCCAGAACGGTAGCCAAACCGGCATTCTGCATGCCCACCTCGATGGAAATGGTGCGGTTCTTGGCTTTTCCGAAATGGAAGATCTTACCTACCAGATAACCAGTAAGATAGCCCAATGAGTTGTGGCACAATACCACGGCAAATACACCCAGGAAGAACAACAGGCCTTCCTGCAGCAACTGGTCATGAACGGCTGCCACCACTCCACCTACGATACACGCCAAACCCAGCACACTGAAAGCAGGACAAATGGCTTGTGTCTTTCGGAAACCCTCCTTATGCCCGAAAAACATGTTGCAGAAGAGACCTATGGCAACCGGTATAATGGTGACAATCAATATGTTCTTAAACATTCCAATGGCATCGACATCCACCTGCTCGCCTGCCAGATACAGCACCAGAAGTGGTGTTACAACAGGAGCCAGTAGGGTTGACGCGGTGGTCATTCCCACGGAAAAAGCCACATCTCCCTTACACAGGAACGACATGATGTTACTGCTCACGCCTCCAGGGCAGCATCCCACCAGAATGATACCCACGATGATGCTCTTATCCATGGGGATGATATGGTTCAAGCCTACCGTTAACGAATAGGCAATCAGCGGCATAAGGGTGAACTGCGCGGTGGTTCCGATAAGGATATCGAACGGACGCGCTGCCAGAACTTTCATGTCCTGCACGGTGAGTGTGAGTCCCATGGTCAGCATGATGAAACCCAAAATGCAGGTCTGCGTATCGCCCTTAACCCATGTGAAAAGCTCGGGGCAGAAATAAGTGACAATGGCCACCGCGATGATGAAATACGAGGTGTAATTACCCAGCCACTGTGAAACTCTCAATACTACATTATACATATATATCAATCTTTTCTTTTCCAGATGGTAGCCACTTTCTGACGGATAACCAGCAAGTTAACCATAGTCACCACCACAAATATTACCATTCCCACAACAATAGTCTGTCCTAAGCCCGGTACCAACAAATCGGGATAAAGGGTTTCCAACATGGCCAGATACTGACCACGGAATACGGTGAGAAGGATGAGCGCCAGGATGAAAACCAGCAGGTTGAGTGCCAAGGTAAGCAACTGATACGGAGCTGCCACCTGTTGAGGACTGTAACCGATGAGCAGCAGATTCTCCAGTTTGGTGGTATTTTTCTGCACCAGCAGATAAATGCTTAGCATAAGAATGTACAGCGCCAAACCGGTAATCAAGCCACCTACAGCCATCACCACACCCACCATCAGTTTCAGGAACCAGGTGGTTTTACCCTGTGCCAACTTATCATCCTCGGTCTCGTAACTGTTTTCCTCAAAGTATTTTACGATGGCATCATCGGTAGGATTATACACCTCCAGAATCATGCGCGAAGGATGCAGTTCCTGTCCCTTTCCGTACTTGTCATTGGCCCAAAGCATGAACTTCTCGGGTACCAGAATGGTGTTCAGACGATTGCTGAAACCCACGATGCGACCCTTATATTTGTCGGTATTGAACTCGCCCTTGATGGTGATATCCAGGCTGATCATGCCGATGACATTCTCGGAAATCTTAGGCAATCCGCGGGTAGATGCAAAACCGAAGTTGTAAAGATTCAAGTAATTACGGGGCAGAATGATAGGAATGAACGTATCGCCTTCCTGGAAAGTCCACTGATCGGAACTGTAATCCACATACTCATCAGGCACACTCTCAAAGAACATCTCGGTACCGAACTGCATGCCCAATTCCTTCATGCCCATGCTGCACGATACCTGGAAATCGGCCGGTGTAAACACACCCACAGACTTGGCAAAAGGCTGGTCCTTCAGGTCGTTTATCTCTGATTTAGAGAAAGTTCCCGATTTACCAGTGAGTGTAGATGCGGTATTTACCTGCTTGGAAACCACCAGGTAATCCTTTTTCATGAAACTCTCGCGTGAAGAGAAGATGCTCTGCACATCCTGATAAAACTGCAAGCCCAACAGGATGATGAGCATGCCCACCAGATTGGCTAAGGTGAATCCGGCAAACTGCCCGATGCTGATATGCTGCCGTAATAATTTCCAAACCAGTTTCATAGTTTCAGGACTTTATCGTATTGCAAATCAATATGTTTGCCGATACTGGTTACAATTACACCTGCACCCTGCTTACGGGCTTCGGACATCATTATCTCTCCCATGATGCGTGAATTCTCGTCATCCAAATGGCTGATAGGCTCATCGGCAAACAGGAAATCGAACGGTTGGCATAAGGAACGGATCAGGGCCACACGCTGCTGCTGTCCGAAACTCATGCGACCGATAGGACTCTGCTTCTTGTCGGCAATGCCCAAGCGGTCGAACCACTCATTCAACTGATACACAGGTTGAAAGCCTTTGGTGAGGTTGTTCTTAATCATGACATTCTCCCATGCAGTGAGTTCCGGGAACAGGCGGAGTTCCTGCCACAGAATACTCAAAGAGGATTTGCGGGCATTTACCCAATCGCTGACTTTCAGGTCGTTAATGTTACGGTCATCGAAAGCGATGGTTCCGGTAAAATCCTTGCGGTAACCGAAGATGTAACTGCACAGCGACGACTTTCCGGTACCGGAAGCCGCCTCGACCAGGTAAAGCTGGCCCTTCTGGAACTGCAACTGCTGCAGCCAGACATCACTCTGCATTTGGGAACGGCGCTCCTCAAACACCTGCGGGAGTACGTTATTCAATGTTATGGTCTGATACATTGAAGTATGGTTTTCAATATGTTATCATTGGTGTTGGTACTAGCCAACTGCAATTCGTACTGATCAGGACTTACGGCACGGACGGTAAGTTGGTCCATCCATGACAGGTACTGACGGTATGCCGAAGGCAACTGTGCGCTCTGCATCATCTGCTTCAAATCCAATCGGATATAGCCGTAACTGCCGGTAATCTGACTCTTCAGCGCCTGAATGGCAGCATCGGGTTTTACATCCTGCACCAGATTCATTGCATTGGTGACATACAGCTGATTCTCCTTGGCACCGAAGAACATCGGTACACCATCCAGATTTGCGCTAAACTGCTGATTGCCAAGGGAACGGATACCGTACGCGCGACCGCCATCGGTCCAAACCTGAGCGCTCTTGAGCAACTCGGTATCATTCATCTGTGCAAAAAGCAGCATGCTATCATTACGGGCACCACTCATGGAAACAGCCACATCGCCCTGCTGAGCCTGCAGCAGTTCATCTACCGGAACCGCCTGACTGATAAGGGTTAACAGCATGCCGATGCCACGGTTCTGCTGAATGAGCTTGAGCAACTGCTGTCCGTTGGTTCCCACGGTAAAGAACAGGGATGATCCTTCAGGAATGCTGTTCACGAAAGTGCCCTGAACGGGAGTAAGCGACGCTTTCAGCAGTTCCAACGCCTCGTTGGCTTCCTCAGAACGCGCCAGGAGTTGCATGCCGGAAGTAAGCATTCCCTTATCGAACTGCATGGATAACAGGCAGTTCATATCCTCGAAACTCATTTCCGGAACCATAGGAAGGTTTTCCTTCAACAGGCTCATAACCAGACCGGCAGGGAAGAAACAAGCCACATCGGTCTGCTTACTCATCAGTTGCGCGTAATCCTCAGTGGAAGAAAAACTGCGGTCCTCGTCCTGTTCCAACTGTTTGCGGATGCGCTGACGGAACAGTTTCTCGTCACCATAGATATTATTGCCAACCAGCACATTATCATTGAATCCCAACAGATAATTGCCATTCGAAGCCCAAGTATAATTATCCGCTTCAGTAACCTTAAAGCCATACTGCATCAGGCACTGCGACAGTTTACCAACCGAAGAGATACTGGCCACAATGCCCTGTGTGTTATCGGTCATATACAGGTAAACCGGTGATTCCCAATTTATTCCGGTTTCAGCAGGATTCTCCAAAACGGCACGCCAATCGTCACCCAACTGCGCCAGAAAGGCAGGATCCAAATCGGCTTTCTGGTAAATTTGTGCCAAATTCAGCACCGCCAGCGCATCGACCTGCTTAGGAAGCGCACTGGAAGCGTCCTTCTTGGAGCAGGAAGTAAGAAGGAACAGTACTGAGAAAAGAAATAATACTAATTTTTTCATATCAGGTATGAGACAAATGCATCAAATGAACAGCAACAAGCGCAGCGGTTTCGGTACGAAGGCGGCTCTTTCCTAAGGACACACCTACAAAACCGTTAGCCTGCGCCAAAGCCACTTCCTCCTCGCTGAAATCGCCCTCGGGACCAATCAGTACCAGGGCATCCTCATTATCACTCAGCACCTTACGCAGTTCCGGAAGGTTATCCTCGTGGCAATGACAGATGAATTTCTGCCCGGAAAACTCCTGTTGCACGAACTTCTTGAAGTCCGTCATCTCGTTCAGAACAGGAAGGCTGGGTTTATGGCTCTGCTTCATGGCCGACACCAGAATCTTATTCACACGCTCGGTCTTGATCACCTTACGCTCCGACCAGCGGCAATTCAGAAAGGTGAGTTCATCGAAACCAATCTCGGTAGCCTTTTCGGCAAACCACTCGGTACGGTCCATGTTCTTGGTAGGCGCCATGGCCAGATGCAAGTGGCCTTTCCACTGCGGTTCCTGCGGCATTTCATCGGTTACGGTAAACAGGCAGCGCTTGTTGGAAGCAGCGGAAACCTTTGCCTGATAGTAAGTTCCACGACCATCCATCAGTACCATCTCGTCGCCCTCGGTCATGCGAAGCACACGCACGGCATGCTGTGCCTCCTCTTCAGGAAGCTCATTTGACGTGCGGACATCGGGGGTGTAAAAATATCGAATCTCTTTCACGGATTATTTGTTTTCGTGTTTAAACTGAAACAGGAAATAGAAAGCCACCAGCACTACCAGTGAATAGGCAGCAAAGATGAACCATGCATTCTGCCAACCGGCCTGCTGAGCCTCCAAAGGCTGATTATACACCAGATTATTCACCACCGCTCCGGCACAAAGCGTACCGATGCTGGCACCTAATCCGTTGGTCATCAGCATGAAAAGTCCCTGTGCGCTGCTTCGTGTGGTGTTATCCGTCATCTTATCGACAAACAGCGAACCGGAAATATTGAAGAAATCGAATGCCACACCATACACCAGCATACTCAGCACAAAAAGCCAAACGCCCTCGCCCGGATTACCCAATCCGAAAAAGCCAAAACGAAGGGCCCATGAGAACATGGCAATCATCATCACCACCTTGATGCCGTAGCGTTTCAGGAAGAATGGGATGAGTAGAATGCACAGGGCCTCACTAGCTTGTGACAAGGAAATCAATATGTTAGCATGCTGAACACCAAAGGTATGAGCATAAGCAGGAATCTTGGCAAACGAAGAAATGAACGGATTGGCATAGCCGTTTGTAACCTGAAGAGCAGCACCCAAAAGGAAGGCGAAGATGAAGAAAATGGCCATCTGGCGCTGCTTGAAAAGGGTAAACGCACGGAGCCCCAATGCATCCACCAATCCTTTCTTCTTGGGGAAACGGTTCGTTGGACAATTAGGTAAAGTAAGTGCATACAGGCACATTACAACACTGATACAACCAGACACTATAAACTGTCCAGAGGTCTTCTGCAAACCCGCTAAATCCACCGCAATCATTGTCAGGATGAAACCGATAGTTCCCCAAACACGGATACGGGGGAATGTCTTAACGGTATCCATACCGGATTTTTCCAGCGCATTATAAGCCACTGCATTCGTTAATGCAATGGTAGGCATAAAGAAAGCAACATTCAAGAGATAAAGGCAAAAAAGTGTAGAGAACTGGACCTGATCACCGGCATAGTATCCATAGAAACCGGCACTAAGCATCGACACACCTGCGATAAAATGGCAAAAGGATACCAATTTCTGAGCCGGAACCCAACGGTCGGCCACAATACCCATCAGGGCAGGCATGAACAGGGAAACAAAACCCTGTGCAGAATAGAAATAACTGATATTCGGACCCATTCCGGCACTGGCCAGATAAGAGCCCATGGATGTGAGGTAAGCACCCCAAATAGCAAATTCCAGGAAATTTAAGACTATAAGTCTTAGCTTGATACTCATGATTAGTTAGAATGATTAAATTTTGGGCGCAAATTTACGATTTATTTCGCACTTATTCAACTGTTTCATTTTGTCATTTCGACCGATTTTAGAAATCTTTTTGAATTGGGACGAAATCAAAAAGATAATTTCTCTAATCTGAATGTCATATCTAAAAAATGAGTATATTTGCATAACGAAATTCAAATAACCACTAATGAATATGAAACGCATGTATTTCAGCGCAGCACTCATCGGTTTTGCCATGAGCATGAGCGCACAAAGCAGTAAGGTGGAGATGGACCGATTCATCACCGACCTGATGGTAAACATGACATTGGAAGAGAAAATCGGTCAGTTGAACCTGGCTTCCAATTGGACTTACGTAACCAACGCAACCCTTTCTGAAGAAGACAAAGCCATCCAGCAGTTGAAAGAAGGCCAAATGGGTGCTTTCTACGGATTTACGGATCAGAAAATGATCAAGCAGTTGCAGGATATCGCCATGAAGGGAAAGCACAAGATTCCTTTGATGTTCGGTAATGACGTTATCCACGGATTCGAGACCACCTACCCTATTCCATTGGCAATCAGCAACACATGGAACATGGACCTGGTGGAGGAAAGTGCACGGATGGCAGCCAGAGAGGCCACTTCAGTAGGTATCAACTGGGTATTCAGTCCGATGGTGGACATCTGCCGCGATGCCCGTTGGGGACGCATAAGCGAAGGCGGTGGTGAGGATCCTTATTTAGGAGGTGAGATTGCCAAGGCATATACCCGTGGTTATCAGGGAACTGACCTGACCGCAGATAATACCGCCATGGTTTGCGTAAAGCACTATGCCCTGTATGGCGGTGCCGAAGCCGGACGTGATTACAACTCGGTATTCCTGAGCCGTCAGGAAGCGCTGAATGGTTTCATGAATCCTTACAAACAGGCAGCTAAGGAAGGTGCTGGAAGTTACATGAGCTCGTTCAACGAATTTGAAGGTGTTCCTGCAACAGCCAACCATTATCTGCTGACTGAAGTGCTGCGTGACCAGTGGGGTTTCAACGGTTTCGTGGTATCGGATGCTACTGCAGTTAACGAATTGATTGCTCACGGAATAGGTGATCAGCAGGAAGTATCAAGACGTGCTCTGACAGCCGGATTGGATATGGATATGGGTTCCAATGCTTTCGTGGCTACCCTGAAGAAGAGTGTAGAGGAAGGTAAACTGGCCATGGTGGATATTGATGTGGCATGCCGCCGCATTCTGGAAGCCAAATGGAAGTTGGGCTTGTTCCAGGATCCTTACAAATACATCGTTCCCGGACGTGATCAAAAAGAGATATTTAATAAGGAGCAGTTGGAATTTGCCCGTCGCATAGCTCACGAGAGTCAGGTACTGCTGAAGAACGACAACAACATCCTGCCACTGAAGAAGAATGCAAAGATTGCTGTAGTAGGTCCGTTTGCCAATGTAGCCAGTGAAATGCAGGGCGCATGGTCCATGTCAAAGCATGCCAACCAGTTTGTAACCATTCTGCAGGGTATCAAGGAAGCCGTTCAGGGCGGAACCGTTACCACTTGCGAAGGCTCATGGGTACTGAATGACCAGAAACTGGAGGAAGACGTACGCTACGGTTTGATGAAGATGTTTGCTCCAAACATGCCTACTCCTCCTATCCACACCACTCCACAGGCAGACCTGATTGCCGAGGCAGTGAAACTGGCCAAGGATGCCGATGTAGTAGTGGCATGTGTAGGTGAATTGAACAACATGACCGGTGAAGGTGCCAGCCGTTCCGACATCTCAATGCCTGATGCTCAGCAGGATATGCTGAAGGCGCTGAAGGCTACAGGTAAGCCTATCGTTATGGTACTGACTACCGGACGTCCGCTGATTCTGAATTGGGAAAAGGAGAATATGGATGCCATTCTGAATACCTGGGCACTGGGCGCAGAGGCAGGACATGCCATTGCTGATGTGCTGTTTGGAGATGTAAACCCATCCGGAAAGCTGACTACCAGTTTCCCACGCGCCAACGGTCAGTTGCCATTGTATTACAACCACAAGAATACCGGTCGTCCTCATCCTGATTATGCAGGATACCGCAAATTTGTGAGCACCTATATGGATGTGGTGAACGGTCCGCTGTTCCCATTCGGATACGGTTTGAGCTACACCACCTTTGAGTATAGCGATGTAAAACTGAGTGCAAACCAGATGGATCAAAACGGTATGGTGACCGCCAGTGTTACCGTAAAGAATACCGGTAGCCGTCAGGGTAAGGAAACCGTGCAGTTGTATATTCACGATGTATACAGCACCAGCACCCGTCCTGTTAAGGAGCTGAAGGGATTCAAGAAGATAGACCTGCAACCCGGAGAAAGCAAGACCGTAGAGTTCCAGTTGACCGCAGAAGATCTGGCTTACTACGATCACGAACTGAACTTTGTATGCGAACCTGGCGATTACGAAATCATGGTTGGTCCTGATTGCGAGAGATTGTCAAAGGCCGTGCTGAATGTGAAATAATCCATCACTCCAAATAAAGAAAAAAGGGAGCTCTATTTTGAGTTCCCTTTTTCTTTTTGTAACTACAAAAAAAAAGATGCTTGTCATCACGACAAGCAATCTTCAAACCTTATAAATCTAATACCATGAAAAACACGATGCAAAGGTATGGCTTTTCGCCATTCACTCCAAATAATCGCGCTGTTTTCGCACACAATTTTACAACATTTAACAAATAGTGGTGTTTTTGACCATTTTGGCTGTAAAATCGGACTATAATTATTCTACGTAAAGTACCAGTCCTTTCAGGTATTCACCCTCTGGATGATAGATATTGATAGGATGATCAGCAGGCTGATGAAGCTGGTGCAGAATCTTCACATTACGTCCACTCTGAGCAGCTGCAGTGAAAACAGCCAGACGGAACTGATCCTTATTGACTGCCTGTGAGCAACTGAAAGTAAACAGGATTCCACCCGGTTTGATTTTCTCGAACGCCTTGGCATTGATACGGGTGTAGCCTTTCAGCGCATTGCGTAACGCATCGCGGTGCTTGGCAAATGCAGGAGGGTCCAGAATAATCAGATCGTACTGATCGCCCATTCTATCCAGATACTTGAACGCATCCTCGGCATAAGCGGCATGACGGGGATCGCCAGGGAAATTCAACTGTACATTCTCATTGGTCAGATCGATAGCACGCTGGCTGGCATCTACAGAATGAACCAGTTTGGCACCACCTCGCATAGCATAGAAAGAGAAACCGCCGGTGTAGCAGAACATATTCAGTACGGAACGGCCCTTTGAGAACTTTTCCAACAGGGAACGGTTCTCGCGCTGATCCACAAAGAAACCGGTTTTCTGTCCCTGAAGCCAATCCACATGGAACTTTAATCCGTTTTCCAGAGCAATGCACTCCTCGCCTCCACCAATCATATATCCATCTTCCTGACCTAAATTGGCCTTATAAGGAAGTGTAGTCTCACTCTTATAATAAATATTGTCAATCACACCCGCCATAACCTGCTGCAGTGCCTCGGAAATCTGCATACGGCAAACGTGCATGCCCACGGAATGAGCCTGCATGACAGCGGTACGGTCATAAACATCAATGATTAATCCGGGAAGATTGTCACCCTCGCCATGAACCAGACGATAACAGTTGGTATCGGTACTTCCTGCCAATCCGATACTGCGTCTTAAATCGTATGCAACCTCCAGACGATGACGCCAGAAATCAGTGTTAATAGGTTCATTCTTAAAGGTTAATACGCGAACGGCTATACTGCCGATTTGGGCATGTCCGATAGCAATAAACTTATTTTCGGAATTGATTACCTGTACCAATTCACCCTCCTCGATTTGTTCATCGGCGCGGGCAATAGCACCGGAAAAGACCCATGGATGGAAACGCTTAAGCGATTCATCCTTGCCCTTCTTCAGAAAGATTTTCTTCATCATCTTCAACAATATAATCGTGCGTTTGACGCAAATATTCTAAGTGTTCATAAATACGGATGCAGGCCCAAGCATCGGTAGCCGCATAGATTTTCTGCTTATCAGTCAGAACCTCTGCCTCCCAATTGCTGAGCTGCTGTGCCTTGGAGATGCGCTCATGGAAAAGATTGGCATAAATCTTAGCCAGACTCTGGTCCTCCACACCAAACTCCTTAATCAGTTTCTGAAGCTCGACATAATTTTTAGGAGTAAAACTGCAGCGTTTGTGCATGGCCATGAAATCATCGTGTAAGGAAAGACCAATCTTTGGAATACGCTCATCCTCCATCAGACGGCAAAGCGCTGGTGGAAAACCCATCATATTCAAGCGGAAAAGGAAACAGGTATCGTGAGTTGCCACCTGCAGAAGTGCGACCTTATTGCGCTTACCACCCTTTCCAAACTGGGGACGGGTTTCGGTGTCAAGACCCAGAACCGGAAATTTCAGCAGATAATTGACAGCCATCTCGGCCTCGCCTGCTGTAAAAATAGTGATGATTCTGCCCTTGAACTGCGAAATAGGCAACTCAGGTATGGTTTTCTTATCGGTCTTCTTTTTTAAAATCTGCATTATTCAAATTCAGTTTCTAATGAAGAGTCATCCTCTTCATCCGCACGCTGATTGTAACAAACATCGTGCAGTGCTCTCATGGTGTTAACTAAGGTTTGTCCCCAATACAACTCAAAGTTCTGCTGAACCTGTGCAAGGGAATCGTGCATGGTAGTCTCTAATCCCAACTTAAAGATAGAGAGGAAATTACGTATATCCTGATAAATATCCGCCAAATCCTCGGAAATGGTTTTCAGTACCGGTTTGTCGCTGTACTTCATCTCCTGAACAAATACATCCAAATAATCGTCCTGCTCGCCTAAGATACCTGCTAATGTGATTCGCATCACCTCGTAAGCATCCTCGGTTACGGTATCTTCCAGTTCCATCTCGTCCTCAATCTCCATCGGTTCCAACATCGATGCCTTGAGGTAAAGCAGAGGCAGAATTTTCAGGGAAACAGTTACAAAATCCTTACGGGAGCGACTCTCGGCACTCTCGAGAAAGTTGCAGAATTCCACCGCAACAGTGGCAAACTCCACGACATTCTTATTCATCAAAACGGATTTTTTGTCGGTTCCCATAACTGTGTTCTCTTAAATTTTTGCAAAGTTAACAAAACAAATCTTGTTCTCCAATTTTTTATGACGATTTATCCGACGGAAAGCATTTTTTTTAGTATCTTTGCTCTCTCAAAATTGGATTGAACTTATGGCTAAGAAAAATACAAAACGATATACTCCCAAAGACGATGATGTAGACAAATTGGACGGATTCACGGCCAAGGTGCTAAAAGCACCCGGTGCCATGATGCAAGCGTTCAAGGCAGACACCTTTCAGGTGGTGCTGGGTGTGATCAGCATCATGTTTGCCATCTACATGATTTATATTTTTATCTCATTCCTGTGGGCGGGTGCCCAGGACCAGAGTCTGGTGCAGAATCCTACTGCAGAAGGCATGGCCAACCTGAATAACGAGATAAGCAACCATGGCGGAACCCTGGGTGCGCGCATGTCAGAATACTGGATAAACGGCTGTTTTGGTGTGGCTGCTTTCTGCATTCCGGTCTTTCTGTTCGTGCTGGGTCTGAAACTGGTGCGTGCCTATTCGGTAAGTATAATTAAATGGTTCGTGTGCCTGTCGGTAGTGATGTACTGGTTCAGTATCGCTCTGTCCTTCTTCTGCCTGACCACCGGTCTTTTCCAGGAATCGTTCCTTCGACTTGGCGGTAACCACGGCCTGTTTGTCAGCCAATGGTTGAACAGCCAGATAGGTTATCCGGGTGTCATCATCGGATTGGCTACCATCGCATTGATTTTCTTTATTTATGTGAGCAGCGAGACCATCCGTATCATCCGCAACGTACTGAATCCGGCTAATATCAAGAAGATTCCACTGACATTCTCAAAGCCTCACACCGAGCCGGAAGAGCCGGCAGCTGCCGAAACGGAAGTTGAAGCTGCAGCTCCACAGACCGAGGAAACTCCTGCCAATGTGGAAGTTGCCGCTGAAGAGCCAAAGACTGAGCCTGTTCCGGAACCGATAGAGGAAGACCCAGTAGTGATTAATCTGGACCCTAAAGTTGCCGATGAAGAGGAGGAAGAAGAGGATCCTGCTGTAATCAAAAAACCGGGACGTAAGCCACTGCTTACCGACCCTGATTTTGTGGAGATTAAGGTGGCAGAGCAGGAGGAAAAGGCTACAACCATCGACCTGAAGCCTTACGATCCCCGTCTGGATTTGGAGAACTACAAGTTCCCTACCCTGAACCTGCTAAAGGATTTCGGCAACCAGAATGTGGCTATCGACTATGCCGAGCAGAATGCTAATAAGGACCGCATTATCAAGGTGTTACGCAGTTTCGGTGTAGAGATTGACAGCATCAATGCCACTGTTGGTCCTACCATCACCTTGTACGAAATCACACCTGCCGAGGGTGTACGCATCTCCAAGATCCGTAATCTGGAGGATGATATCGCTCTGAGCCTTGCCGCATTAGGAATCCGTATCATTGCGCCAATCCCAGGAAAGGGAACCATCGGTATAGAGGTTCCAAACAAGAAATCACAGATTGTGCCAATGCGCGACATTGTGAACAGCCGCAAGTTCCAGGAAAGTCCTTATGAACTTCCAGTGGCCTTTGGTAAAACCATTACCAATGAAGTGTTCATGATTGATTTGGCAAAGGCTCCACATATGCTGGTAGCCGGTGCCACCGGTATGGGTAAGTCAGTAGGTTTGAATGCCATCGTGACTTCACTGCTGTACAAGAAGCATCCGGCAGAACTGAAATTCGTGATTATCGACCCTAAGAAGGTGGAATTCGGTATCTATGCTCCTATCGAGAAGCATTATCTGGCCAAACTGCCTGACAATGAGGAAGCCATCATTACCGATGTGGATAAGGTGGTAGCCACACTGAAGAGTCTTTGTCAGGAAATGGACGACCGTTACGATCTGCTGAAGAATGCTGGTGTGCGTAATATCAAGGAATACAATGCCAAGTTCATCGCCCGCAAGTTGCGTCCGGATATTGAAATACCGATGACACACAAGCGCGATTATCCGGTATACCATCATTATATGCCATACATCGTGACTATCATCGATGAGTTTGGTGATTTGATCATGACTGCCGGAAAAGAGATTGAAACCCCAATCTGCCGTCTGGCACAGTTGGCACGAGCTATTGGTATTCACTGTATTATCGCTACTCAGCGTCCTACCACCAGTATTATTACCGGTAACATTAAGGCCAACTTCCCAGCCCGTGTATCCTTCCGTGTTTCGGCTATGATGGATAGCCGTACCATTCTGGACAGAAGCGGTGCGCAGCAGTTGATTGGACGTGGTGACATGCTGTATCTGCAGGGCAGTGATCCTGTCCGAGTGCAGTGTGCATTTGTGGACACTCCTGAGGTGGAAGCCATCAACGAATACATTGCCAAGCAGCAGGGATATCCATCGGCATTCGAGTTGCATCCGGTATATGAGGAGACTGAGGATGCGGGTACTCCTGGTGAGATTAACCTGAAGGAACTGGACCCAATGTTCCGCGATGCCGCCACTCTGGTGGTGACCTATCAGCAAGGATCTACCTCACTGATTCAGCGTAAGTTCTCTATCGGATACAACCGCGCAGGACGATTGATGGATCAGTTGGAGCGTGCAGGAATTGTAGGACCTGCCAATGGCAGTAAGGCCCGTGATGTGCTGTGCATATCCGAGGAAGATCTGGAATTCCGCTTGCAGAATATGGGCATCTGATGCCCCAGTCAGAACACTAAAAACCACTTGTGTATGAAGAGACACCTATTATTATGCATGGCTGCCTTGTTCTCTGTACTTACGGTCAGTGCACAGAGTGCCAAGAGCCTGTTGGAAAAGGCAGAGAACGCCTTTGTATCGGCTCCGGGAATTGAGGCTCAGTTCACCCTTCGCTATGTGAATCAGGGAGGAGGTCTGCAGAAAGGCAACATATCGCTGAAAAACAAGATGTTCAAGCTTTCTACCGAAGGTACCACAACCTGGTTTGACGGTAAGACACAGTGGACTTATGTGCAAGCCAATGATGAGGTGAATGTCAGTGAACCTGATGATTCTGAATTGGAAGCCATCAATCCGTATGCGTTTATCTCCTTTTATAAAAAGGGATATAAGCTGAAGAACGGACCTGCCACTACCGCCAATGGCCATCAGGTATACGAGGTGGATATGCTGGCGGAGAAAAAGACACAGGACATCTGGCAAGTAGTGCTGATGCTGGATAAGACCACTTATCAGCCGGTTCAGATTAAAATCCGTCAGAAGAACGATCAGTGGTTCATTCTGAATGTCACATCGTTCAGCAAGAAATCGCTGGCAGACAGTTACTTCACCTTCAAGAAGAGTGATGCTCCGAATGCAGAGATTATTGATTTAAGATAACACAAAAAAGATAAGAATATGGAAAAAGTGCGTTGTTTGATTATTGGTTCCGGCCCTGCTGGTTACACAGCTGCTATCTATACCGGTCGTGCCAATCTGAGTCCAGTATTGTATGAAGGCATCCAGCCTGGAGGCCAGTTGACCATCACCACCGAAGTGGAGAACTTCCCTGGTTATCCTGATGGTGTAAGCGGAACCGACATGATGGATGACATCCGCCGTCAGGCAGAGCGCTTTGGTGTGGATATCCGTTCAGCTATCGCTACCAAGTGCGACCTTTCAGAGCGTCCATACAAGTTCTGGTTTGACAACGGTGATGAAGTAGAGGCAGAAACCGTCATCATCTGTACCGGTGCCAGTGCTAAGTACCTGGGATTGGCAGATGAGAAGAAATATTCAGGCATGGGCGTGAGCGCATGTGCTACCTGCGACGGATTCTTCTACCGCAAGAAGGTGGTAGCTGTAGTAGGTGGCGGTGACACCGCTTGTGAGGAGGCATCATATCTGGCAGGTTTGGCCAGCAAGGTGTATCTGATTGTACGTAAGGATTATCTGCGTGCCAGCAAGATTATGCAGGAGCGCGTTCTGACCAACCCAAAGATTGAGGTTCTGTTTGAACACAATACCGAAGGTCTGTATGGTGAGGACGGTGTAGAGGGTGCACATCTGGTAAAGCGCAAGGGTCAGCCTGATGAGACTCATTACGATCTGCCTATCGATGGCTTCTTCCTGGCTATCGGCCATAAGCCAAACTCTGACATCTTCAAGCCATGGGTTGAGACCGATGAGATTGGTTACATCAAGGTTCAGGGTGCATCGCAGTCAACCGGAATCCCAGGTGTATTTGCTGCTGGTGATGTGGCTGATCCTACTTACCGTCAGGGTATTGTAGCTGCCGGTTCCGGTTGTAAAGCAGCCATCGAAGCCGAGCGTTATCTGGCAGAAAACAAACTGTAAGCATGAAATTATCTGCTTGGAAATTCTATAAGGAGCTAAGGCGATTAGAAAATTTAAGTGAGAGCAGGCATCCCATGTTCGAGAAGAACAGGTTTGCCAAGTTCTTGATTTACTTCATGTTTGCCTATTATGCTGCCATCCTTATATTTCTGGGCGTAGCCTTACCTGAGGCACTTGACGGATCCATGTCCAGTTTTCATGTACTGGACAGCGGATTCTTCTATATACTGATTTGCGACTTCTGGTGCCGGTTCTTCCTACAGCAGACTCCGGCTCAGAAAGTCGTACCTTTCAGTCTTTTACCCATTCGCAGAGGGTTCCTCATGAACCTTTTCCTCACCCGTTCGGCCCTATCATTCGGCAATCTGTTCTGGGGATTCTTTCTGGTTCCTTTCGGATTTCTGTCCATTGTCCATTTCTATGGATTCGGCGGTTTAACCGGTTGGCTGTTAGGCTGGTGGCTATTGATTGTGGCCAACTCGCTCTGGTACCTGTTCTGCCGCACATTGATGCTCCGAAGTCTGTTGTGGCTCATTATTCCGGCTGTCATTCATGCCGTTATAGTAGGTTGCAGTCTGGAATGGGATTTCATCCCTGATTTCAATGTCGACTGGCTGGAGCAGTTCATCTTCTGGAATCCACTGGCCTATTTGCCTGTCCTGTTAACCATCGCCCTCCTATTTTATATGAATCATAAGTTGCAGAGCAGCATGTTATATAAAGAGGTGGGAAGAGTGGAAGAAACGGACATGAAACGCACCAGCGAAATCAAGTTCCTGAACCGCTATGGAGTGATGGGTGAATACCTGAAACTGGAAATCCGTATGCGTACCCGAAACAAAACGGTACGCACACAGTTCATGACGGGTGTCGGACTCATTATCTTTTTCAGCCTGATGGAATCGTATGCCGATGCTTACGATGATGTACCGTTTATGATCAGTTTCATCTGCCTGTACAATTACCTGATTTTGGGCATGATGACACTGGTAGGCATCATGGGATTTGAAGGCAACTACATTGACGGACTGATGAGTCGCAGGGAAAGCATCTATGATCTGCTGAAAGCCAAATACTATTTTAATCTGGCGATGATGATTCTTCCGTTCCTGCTTATGCTGCCCACCATCTACACGGGGAAAACCACCATTCTGATGAATCTGGGATACATGTTCTTCATTGCCGGAATCATCTTCCCTATCCTGTTCCAATTGGCCGTATATAATAAGGAGACGCTACCGCTGAACAAGAAGATGACAGCCAGAGCCAATAATTGGGTGCAATCCATCATCAGCATTGCCGTGATGTTTGTACCTATCGGTTTGGAAAAAGCCATTGTAAGCATAGCCGGAGATGTATGGGGATTTGTGGTCCTGATCATCATCGGTCTGATAGGAATTGCCACCCATCCTCTATGGTTGCGCAACATCTACCACCGGTTTATGGCCAGACGATATAGAAATATGGAAGGACTGCGGTCATCCCGTGAAAACAATTGATCATTGCACTGAATATTATGGAAATAAGGATACAGAACCTGAAAAAGACCTTTGGTGAAAAGGTAGCTGTCGACATTACGGATTATGTAATCCATAGTGGCGACATGTTGGGATTGGTAGGCAATAACGGTGCCGGAAAGAGCACCCTATTCCGCCTGATAATGGACCTGATCAAGGCCGATACCGGCAATGTGGTGATGAAGGGGCACTATCAGGATGTGGAAGTGGAGACCGATGTGACTGCCACAGAGGACTGGAAGGAATGGACAGGCGCATTTATTGATGACAGTTTCCTGATTGACTATCTAACACCCGATGAGTATTTCCACTTTGTGGCCAAGATCTGCGGTATCAGCAATGAGCAGTTGGAAGAGCATTTAGCTAAGTTCGAGCATTTCATGAATAATGAGATTGTAGGACAGAAGAAACTCATACGCAACCTTTCTGCCGGCAACAAGCAGAAAGTGGGAATCATAGCTGCCATGATTCAGCAACCTCAGATTCTGATTCTGGATGAACCATTCAACTTTCTGGACCCCAGTTCGCAGAATGCCATCAAGCATATCCTTAGGGATTACAACCGGCAGACCGGTGCTACTGTACTGATCTCCAGTCACAACCTGAATCATACTACTGACATCTGCCCCCGTATAGCTCTGTTGGAGAATGGTGTCATTATCCGCGATATCCAGAACATTGAGAATTCGGCTGAAAAGGAATTGGAAGCATATTTCAACATAGAAGACTAATGATAAAAACCATCATAAAAAACCTGTTATTCGTCCTGGTCCTATCCACACTGGCATCGTGCAACATCTACCGTCCATTGACAGCAGCTCAAAGAGCACGCATCGAGGCCGAAGTGGATGCCATGTGGGCCGCCAATCATGCACAGGACGCCCAGCTCTCCAAAGCCCAGAAAGAAGAAGAGCGTCTGGAACGCAATCTGCTGAACGAATTGAAAAGTTGGATTGGCACCCCCTACCGCTATGGTGGAAATACCCGAAGCGGAGTGGACTGCAGCGGATTGGTATGTCAGGTTTACCAGAACGTATATGGCAAAACACTGAGCCGTAGAAGCGAGGACCAATACAAATACGACATCCGGAACTATCTGGCAGGCAACCAGCTGAATACCGGTGATTTAGTGTTCTTTTCCATAGACAATAAAAAAGGTGATGTGAACCATGTGGGCATCTATCTGGATGAATATATGTTTGTGCATGCAGGCTCGAAAGGAGTGGTAATTGACGACCTACGTAAAGCCTATTGGATAAAATATTGGATTGCCGGCGGAAAAGTAAAATAAAATGCTTAAGAAGTTTGGTCACATCAGAAAAAAATATTAATTTTGCAGCCGATTTGAGTCCGTGGAGGTTCTAACCAAGTGGTTTTGAGAGATAAAAGCCCACCTTGCGGAAAAACCCGTTTAAAGTAATAGTAAAATGTACGCAATCGTAGAGATTAACGGTCAGCAGTTCAAGGTAGAGGAAGGCAAGAAGATCTTCGTTCACCACATCGCAGAGGCAGAAGCTAATGCAACTGTTGAATTTGAGAAAGTTTTGTTGGTTGACAACAATGGTGAGATCACTGTTGGTGCTCCAGTAGTAGAAGGTGCTAAGGTAGTAGCTGAAATCGTTTCTCCTCTGGTAAAGGGTAAGAAGGTTTTGGTATTCCACAAGAAGCGTCGTAAGGGTTACCGCAAGTTGAACGGTCACCGCGAGCAGTTCACCGAGTTGACAATCAAATCAGTTATCGCTTAATAAATTATAGGAGGAACAAGAAATGGCACATAAGAAAGGTGTTGGTAGTTCTAAGAACGGCCGTGAGTCAGCAAGTAAGAGATTAGGCGTTAAGATTTTCGGTGGTCAGGCTTGCAAGGCAGGTAATATCATCGTTCGTCAGCGTGGTACAGTTCACAACCCTTCTACTAACGTAGGTATGGGTAAGGATCACACTCTGTTCGCTTTGGTTGATGGTACCGTATGTTTCAAGAAGGGCCGTCTGAACAGAAGCTTTGTTTCTGTAACCCCAGCTGAGGCATAAAACTAATCAAGTTTAGAAAAGAATTCGATAAAGCCATGTCGTCAACTGACATGGCTTTTTCATTACAATTATCAAATCATGAAGAAATACTTTGTTGCTGTAGCAGCCCTGATGATGGGTGCTACTTTTGCTAACGCTCAGAAAGCTGAGGGTTACAAGTTTCAGAATGTAGTATCTCTGAAGACCACTCCTGTTAAGAATCAGGCATCTACCGGTACTTGCTGGTGCTTTGCTACCACTTCTTTCATGGAGACAGAGTTGCTGCGTATGGGTAAGGGTGAGTACGATTTGTCAGAGATGTTTATCGTACGTCAGAAGTATCAGAATCAGGTAAAGGACAACTTCCTGCGCCATGGCGAGGGTAATGTTGGCCCTGGTAGCCTTTCTCACACCTGGATGAACGCTTTCCGTCAGGTAGGTATCGTTCCAGAGGAGGTTTACACCGGTATCAACTACGATTCTGACCGTCACAACCACGGTGAGTTGAGCGCATACATGATGGCTCTGGCTAGCACCGAGGTTAAGTTGAAGAAGCACTCTCCACAGTTTGACAAGTTGATCAATGCAACTTTGGATACTTGGTTGGGTGAGATTCCAGAGAAGTTCACTTACAAAGGTAAGGAGTACACTCCAAAGACCTTCGCTAACAGCCTGGGTCTGAACATGGATGATTATGTAGAAATCACCAGCTTTACTCATCACCCATACTACCAGAAGATGGAAGTTGAGGTACACGACAACTGGGAGCACTTCCAGCAGTACAACTTGCCATTGGATGAGTTCATGAGCGTTATGGATTACGCTTTGAACAATGGTTATTCTGTAGATTGGGATGGTGACGTAAGCGAGAAGGGCTTCGGCTTCAAGTATGGTGTAGCCATCAATCCTGAGGTTGGTAAGGTTGACGATTATGCAACTACCGATCAGGCTCGTTTCGAGGCTATGACTCCAGACCAGCGTCTGGCTGAGATCTATAAGTTCGAGAAGCCTTATCCAGAGGTAAACGTAACTCCAGAAATCCGTCAGCAGGGTTTTGAGACCTACGTTACTACCGATGACCACCTGATGCACATCACCGGTATTGCTAAGGACCAGAATGGTACTAAGTACTACATCACCAAGAACTCTTGGGGTACCGAGCGCAACAGCAACGGCGGTTTCCTGAACATGTCTG
>JAZQPA010000080.1:0-11839 GCA_045628125.1 Bacteroidaceae bacterium | reverse complement strand
TGATATCATGGGCAGTTCCATTGATGTGCTGAAACTCAAGACCAGCATGAAACTGTTCGACAGCATCAGTCCTAACGATGTGTTTGATGAGGTGCTGGATGCTTTCTTTATGAATGAGATTTAAATTCTTGTTCCTCGCGTGGGGATGTTCAAGGTTTACGTTTCATTTTTTAAAAAGGATTTTTATGCAGATATTGGAATTTAAGAAGGTTTGTAATAAGTGGTATGTGGTTTTGGACAACTGGAAGGGTTCTTTTGAGGACCTGGAAATGGTGAATGGTGCCGACACTTTTCTGGAGGTACTGGCTAATAAGACCAAGAAGGACCGTGTGGTGATGAAGGTGTGGACACAGAAGCCCGATGAGCCTTGCGGCAAATTGCGCATGATTCACAGTGACAATGACGGGGCAACCTACCAGGTGGAGAACTGCCTGTTCTATACCAGCACCATATGGCTGTGCAATGTCACCAAGTTCGTTTTTGATGGTTCGCATCCTGGAACTATCTTTTTCAAATTGAAGGTGTAGAAGACAACAAATGGCGTGCCAATGCTATTTTGCTGAAATATAGCAGATTTACATATTTGAAACATTTGCTGTATCTTTGCAACCGCATTTCAATCCTGGAATGCATGTGTTTCACCTAAATTTTGTTTTTTAATGAGTAAAGTTCTTACTTATGCAAAACTCGCTATGCGTTTTGCAAAAGGCATCTTGTCCTTTAAGAAAAGTGTGTATGACTTGTCCTTCGTGTTTGTTCCGAAGGATAATACCTGGTACATCGATATGCCGTGGCCGGGTGACCGCTACAATCTGGCGATGGTTGGGGGCAGCGATAAACTGCTGAACTTTCTATGCGAGGAGGATGATGGCAATCGGGTGTCGGTTAGGGTATTGCCCCGAAAGAAGCGCGAGCAGCACGAGGGGTTCTTCGAGTGTGAGATGATTTGCTCTGCATTATGGGGTGGAGCGGATTACCGGGTTCACGGACTGGAAGGCTTTACCCGAAACATCTGGATTTGTCCTGTAACGCTTACGGTGCTGGGGCATTATCCTAGATATATTTATATTCGGAAGTTGGTTAATAATCAAAAAAGGAACTGAACTTTGGCTGCTGTGGGTTTGAGAACTGACCAATAAATCATATAACGAAGTGAATATCTGGATTTTCTGTGTACTTTGGCCTATGGTTACAATTACATCAATAGTCATGAATATAGTCTTATTAATAAGGTAGGTTCTGTGTCCCATTAGGGGACTTCCCGGAGATGATCTGATTTCTAATTATGAACAAATACCTTATTTATATGGATAGTAGAGAGTACTTTAAGATAGGTGATGAGATTGACGGTTTTGAGTTGATGGATTGTGTGGGTGCCACCCGATTCGGAGTGCTGTATAATGTGGTAGACAGAATTACGGGGATTGTGACGGGATTGTTTGTCATGCCTGCAGACGAGGCCATTACGGAGGATGATGAGGAGCATGAAAGTACACTGAAACGAATATCAAGCACGTTTTCGGATTTTTCGGTGAGAGAGGTGGAAGCCTATGGCTGGAAATGGCTGTTCTTTTACTCTTGGGATTTCTTCTTTGGTACTCCTGCCGCTAAGGAGTATAACTATGAATCTACCGATGTTATCACCACGGATGTCAGTGATAAGGAGTCAGAACAGGGAAAACCGATGTTGTCTCTGGTGTTTCGGAAGTATATCGGAAGTGAGAACCGATTCAATGATGTGGCGGGAATGGATGTGCTGAAAGAGGAACTGAAGGATTCAATGTTCTCGTTCGAAAACAGAGAAGTGGCTGAGCAATACCGTATTAAGCCATCGAACGGTGTGCTACTCTATGGCCCTCCGGGATGCGGCAAGACATACATCGCTGAGAAATTTGCCGAAACTATGCACCTGAATTTTGCCATCGTCAAATCCAGTGATGTGAGTGACAAATATGCCCACGGAACAAATCTGCTGATTGGTAAACTGTTTGATAAGGCCCGTGAGAATGCTCCCTGTATATTGTGTCTGGATGAGATTGATGCATTGGTGCCTGATAGAAAGTATCTGAGCGAAGCTCCCTGGATGTCAAGCGAGGTGAATGAGTTCCTTTCGCAAATGAACAACTGCGGCCAACAGGGGGTGTTTGTAATCGGTACTACCAATAATCCGCAGGGCATTGATCCTGCCATTCTGCGTTCGGGACGTATAGATAAGGTGCTGTATGTGGCTATGCCGGATGAGGCTGCCCGTCTGGCCTTGCTGAAATATGAACTGAATGATCGCCCGTTGAGTGACGATTTGGATTGGCAGGAACTGGCGAAACTGACGGAAGGATTGGTTTGTTCGGATATTACAAGCGTGGTCAACAGAGCGGCTTTGGCTTGTGCCAAAAAACTGGCACCTATTGATATGAATACAATCCGGGAGGTCATTAAGACTTGCCGGCCGTCAGTTTCCCAAAGTGACCTGCTGCGGTATGAGCAGATTCATGCACAGTTGCAAGGCAGAAAAACTGAGGTGATGAAACCGAGAATCGGCTTCACGAATGCACGTTATCAGGAAAATAGGGCGTGATATGGGTGTAGTATAAAATAGCGTCATCCCTGAAAGGATGGCGCTATTTTATTCCGTTTTTTCTTGCTCATCCAATGCCTTTTATGTATTTTTGCAAACAGCAAACCTTAATAAATAATTATGAACAAAACGATTTTTAGTTTAGGCATGATGGCCACTATGTTGCTGGCATCGTGCGGTGGAAACACGACAGTATCAACAGCTGAGGAAACTCCTGTAAAGGATTCCCTGCAACTGACTAACCCTGAACTTTATGCGGCACAGAACCATAAGCTGGAGCTGAAGGGCGACCGCGGTACCATGCAGAACCCATTGGATCTGAACGGATTCATTCAGATTGCTATCGTGGTGGAGGATATTGATCTGGCTGCAAAGGAGTGGGCAGAACTGCTGGGTGTGCCTGTGCCTGAGGTAACTCTGCATCAGACTGTAGAGAATACATCACCTGACCTGATGTACTACGGAAAGAACTATAAGTATGGTCTGAAACTGGCGTCTATTAAGGCTCCACAGGGCTTCATCATCGAGCTTCATCAGATTGTGGATGATAACCCAAGCACCTTCAACGAGTTTGTTAAGGAGCATGGTTACGGTGTGCACCACATCGGTTTCCAGGTGGGCGACCGCCGAGATGCCATTGTGAACGAGCTGGAGGAGCGTGGCTATCCTAAGCGCGTGGAGCATTTCTACACCGGAGGCAGCTGGACCATCATGGATACCGAGCAAGCTCTGGGTGTTAACCTGAACATCAAGCCTGTACCTTAATCAACGGGGAATAAAAAAGCGTCACTTTCCGGTGACGCTTTTTTTTAGTATTTCTCTACCATCTCATCTCCGATGCCAATTCCCTGGAGAATATCAGGGAGGGACTGGACCGTTTGGAGCGGTATCTGAAACACGAGGTGAAATAATGCAAAAAAAAGTTATCATGTCCTTTTTTTACTGCCTGAATTCAGTAAAACCCGCTACATTTGCACCATACAGACTTAAAATAACAGAATTATGAAATTCAAGGCATTAGTTGCAGTTCTGGCAGTCATCGGCTGTACCAGTTGCGTGGGAGTGACCGACAAGGCCATGAGCATGGCCGACAGTATCATGGATAAGACCATCACCCACACCGTGGAGGAGGGTGAGTTTAATAAGTTCTACAATTTCAATAACTTCAGTGCCATTGAGGCGGAGGGCTTCTGCCATATCATCTTCACCCAGAGCGAGGGCTATTCGGTAAAGGTGAGCAGCAACTATCCAGAGGTGCTGGACATGCTGAAGGTGGATAAGAGCAGCAATAAACTGAAGTTGACCAGCAAGAAGAAGGCCAGCCTGAAGGATTACGATGATGCCTTCATCAATGTGTTCGTTTCGGCTCCGGTACTGGAGAAGGTGGATATGTCGGGTGCCTGCGGGTTGACTTGCGACAACCTGTCGGTGGATAACGGACTGTTCTTTGATGTGTCAGGTGCCAGTAACCTGAAGTTCGGCACCGTCGACTGCAAGTCCCTGAACATGGACGCCAGCGGTGCGGTCAAGGTTACGGGAACCTTTGTGGTCAAGAATGATGTGGAATGGGCGGCATCGGGAGCTGCCATTGCGGATCTGGACTTCACGGCCGATAAGATTCGCTTGGAGAGCAGCGGCGCCGTGAAGATGGATGCCAAGGTAAACTGCAAGAAACTCAAGGTGATAAACGACGGTGCCGGTACCATTACCCTGAAGGGAAAAGCCGAAAAGACCGACTTCTCGCAAGCTATAGCAGCCCGCATCAATACCAACGGATTAAACAGATAACCCCTGATAAAGAAGAAAGAGCGTCACAAGTGTGGCGCTCTTTTTCGTGACAGCGTGACGCGTGACACGTATTATTTTCTCCGTTACTTGAAGATTTTCTGTACAAATGAGGTGAGGTTTCTGCGCCAAACCTTCCACTCGTGAGCGCCTGGATAGGTCTCCCAAATGACATTGTAACCGGCTTTCTTGAAGTTGTCAATGACCACGTTGGTGCCCTTGATACGGTCGTCCTGCTCGCCGCAACTGATGTACAGCACATCGAACTTGTTGTATTTCTGTGGGTTCTCGAACAAGCCCGGCATTTCCTTCTCGCCATTGAAAGGACCGTTGCCTACATTGCCGCCAAACAGACCGGTACTGAAGATACCCACATTGGCAAACTTATCGGTATTGCTGAATGCCACGAAGAATGACTGGCCACCACCCATGGACAAACCGGCTACGGCACGGTCAGCGCGCTTCTTGCTTACCTTATAGGTCTTCTCGATGTAAGGCAGGATATCGGCAGCCAGCGACTGATAGTTGTTGAAGTTGTTGGTGAATGTACGCTCAATCTTCTTGGTAGGAATCTGCAGTGTGTTGGCTGCATACTGGCCAGGGTTACCGTTAGGCATAACCACCAGCATTGGCTTAGCCTTGCCCTGCTCGATCAGGTTGTCCAGAATCTGGCGGGTACGTCCCAGGGTGCACCATGCATCCTCGTCGCCACCACCACCGTGCAGCAGATACAGCACAGGGTAGTTCTTTCCCTTCTCATAGCCGTATGGGGTGTAGACATACATACGGCGGTTCATGCCGTCGGTAGGCGACCAGTACCAGTCCTGATGGATATTGCCGCGGTGCTCTGTCTCCTTATATAAATCGGCATAATCGCCCGGAATCAGCAGGCCGTTGATGTAACGGGGACCGTCGCGCTGCACATCGATGTTGGCAGGGTCCAGGGTCTGGACACCATCCACATTAAAGGTATAGGTGTAAAGCTCGGAAGCCGGTTTAGGAACGGTAACGCTCCAGATGCCGTTCTCGCCTTCGGTCATGGCCAACTTCTGGCCGTAACCCAACCACGATGGGGAAACACTGACCTGACGGGCCTTAGGAGCCTGAAGACGGAAGGTGACTGTGGTCTCGGAAATCTCAGGAGAAACAGTAGCCTGACGGCCGAAACTGTACACTTCCTGTGCGGTAGCATAGGCGCTCATGGCCATGGCTGCCAGAAAAATTGCTGTTTTTTTCATAGCGGTGTTTTTTTGAATTAGATGATTTGTTTACAAAGATACAGAAATATTTGACAACGCGGTTGCAATTTGTCGAAAAATAAGGAGTTAGTGTTGCATTTTATGGCAGGATTTTTTAATTTTGCAGCATGAAAATTTTCAGCAAGTGCCAATTGATTTCGCTGATCCTGATGCTGACATGCATTCAGGTGACCATCGTGGCGGTGATACCTCATCATCATCACCATCACGAAATCTGCCTTGCCGATGATTTTGACGATGATCATGATGCCTCTGCGGAGTGCGAGGAGCACGACTGCATTACCCATTTCAAGGCGGTAAGTCAGAACCATCATTTCCTACAGCATTTATCTGAACTTCAATCTATAGATGTTCCTAATCTGCAGTTCTTTACAGCTTGGGACATTACCTGTGGCCTGCTTCCTCTGCTGGAGGAAGAACCGGGTCATGCTGTGTGTTTTTCAACGGTTCCCCTCGGGCCTTTGCCCTATCTGGAACGGTTGGAAGGGCGGGCTCCTCCAATGGTTTAATGTGGCGTTTCCTTTCGTTGTGGAACAACGGATGGAAAGGATAACATATTATTAATTAAACCATTAAAAATCAGTAATGAAAAGAAATAAATGGATGTGGGTGGCTCTGATGGGAGCGGCCCTATCGTTCGGTGCATGCGGTGGAAGCACGCACCATCATCATCACGATGAGGAGGAAGAAGAAGCTCATGAGCACGAGCACGAAGGTCATCATCACGATGAAGACGAAGAGGAGGAAGAGCATGAGCATGAACATGAGCATGAGCACGAGGGACATGCCCACGAGCATGAGGGTCATAGCCATGAAGGTCATTCACACGGTGGTAATACCGATGAGATCAGCATCAGTCCAGCCAAGGCTAAGGCTGCCGGAATCAAGAGTCTGAAACTGAAGCCAACCGATTTCTCGGAGGTTATCGAGGTAAGCGGCCGCATTGACAATGCCCAGGGCAGTCAGGCTACTGTGGTGGCCAGTGCTGCGGGTACCGTGAAACTGAATCAGGTTCTGACCGAGGGCGCATCGGTAGGAGCGGGCTCTGCGCTGATGAGCATCAGCACTCAGGCGGTGACCAATTCCGACCCTTATGAACTGGCTAAGATTACCTACGAGGCAGCCGAGCAGGAGTATCAGCGTGCGCAGAAACTGCTGGAGAATCAGCTGATCAGCAAGAACCGCTTTACCGAAATCAAGGAGCGTTACGAGACAGCCAAACTGGCCATGACATCAGTAGGTAAGAACTATAAGGGTGGTACCCAGAACGTGACCAGCCCTATCGGCGGTTATGTGCAGCAGTGTCTGGTAAAGAACGGCGATTATGTGGAAGTGGGTCAGCCACTGGCAGTTATCTCGGCCAATCAGCGCCTGTATGTGCGTGCCGATGTGCCTGAGAAATACTATTCCTCATTGGGCCTGATTCAGAGCGCCAATATCAAGTTGCCTAGCGGTCAGGTACTGAAACTGAGTGAGATGGATGGCAAGGTGGTGAGCCGTGGCCAATCGTCTTCCAATTCCTATTATCTGCCTGTTACCCTGAGCTTTGACAGTCAGGGAAAGACATTCCCAGGCTCATTTGTAGAGGTTTATCTGCTGGCTTCAGCCAAGCCAAATACCCTGATTGTACCAAAGAAGGCTGTCATCGAGGAACAGGGCCTGTACTTCGTTTTCATCCAGTTGGATGAGGACTGCTACCGCAAGCAGGAGGTGAAGACCGGTGCCCAGGATGGCGTGAACATCGAGGTGCTGTCGGGTTTGAAGGCCGGCGATCAGGTAGTGGTGGAAGGCGCTTATCAGGTGAAACTGGCCGGTGCCAGCAGCGCTATTCCTGCACATAGTCACAACCATTAATCCGTTGAGACTATGCTGAATAAGATTATTTATTTTTCCCTGCATAACCGATTGCTGGTCACTGCGGCTGCCATGCTGCTGTTTGTGGCGGGTTTCTACATCACCCTGCAAACCGAGGTGGATGTGTTTCCCGACCTGAACGCGCCTACTGTGGTGGTGATGACCGAGGCTAACGGTATGGCCGCCGAGGAGGTGGAGAAACTGGTGACATTCCCCATTGAGACAGCCGTGAACGGTGCTGCCAATGTGAGACGTGTGCGCAGTACCTCGACCAGCGGCTTCTCGGTGGTGTGGGTGGAATTTGACTGGAGCGCCGATGCTTATCGCGCCCGTCAGATTGTTTCGGAGAAACTGGCTGCCATCGGTGAGCAGTTGCCAGATAATGTGGATCAGCCGGTTATGGCTCCTCAGTCGTCGCTCCTGGGTGAGATGCTGATGGTGGGATTGACCGCCGACAGCACCAGCATGCAGGAACTGCGCACCATTGCCGATTGGACGATACGTCCGCGACTGCTGAGTGTGGGCGGTGTGGCACAGGTAAGTGTGATTGGTGGTGACATCAAGGAATACCAGGTGCTGCTGGATCTGCCAAAGATGAAGCACTACGGGGTGACCGTGGATGATGTGCTGGCGGCTACCAAGGGCATGAACCAGAACTCGAACGGTGGTGTGATGTACCAGTACGGCAATGAATACATTGTTCGCGGTAGTGTGTCCACTTCCCGTTTGGAGGATTTGAAGAAGGCGGTGGTAAAGATGCAGGACGATATGCCCATCACCCTGGATCAGGTGACCGATGTACAGATCGGTTCCCAGGAACCCCGTTTGGGTACGGCTTCTGTAAAGGGAAAGTCGGCTGTGCTGCTGACCATCAACAAGCAGCCTCATGTGGGAACCCTGGAACTGACCGATAAACTGGATGCCACACTGGCTGATATTCAGAAGAATCTGCCTGCCGATGTGCGTCTGGAGAGTGATATGTTCCGTCAGAGCCGCTTTATCGATGCCTCTATCGGAAACGTGAAAGCATCGCTGGTGGAAGGTACTATCTTTGTGATTCTGGTTATCTTCCTGTTCCTGATGAACGTGCGCACCACCTTTATATCCTTGGTGACTTTACCTCTTTCTATATTGGTGGCCATGATTATCCTGAACCGCTTTGGCGTGGGCATCAACACCATGAGTCTGGGTGGTATTGCCATTGCCATCGGTTCCCTGGTGGATGATGCCATTGTGGATGTGGAGAACGTATGGAAACACCTGCGTGCCAATAAGTTGCTTCCTGAGGAGCAGCGACTGAGCGTAAAGGATGTGGTGTTCAACGCATCGAAAGAGGTGCGTATGCCTATCCTGAACTCCACCCTGATTATCGTAACCAGCTTTGTGCCTCTGTTCTTCCTGGATGGTATGGAAGGCCGCATGCTGGTGCCATTAGGCATCGCCTTTATCGTGAGTCTGTTTGCCTCTACCTGTGTGGCACTGACCCTGACTCCGGTACTGTGCAGCTTCCTGTTGGGTGGCAAGCAGGCCGATGAACTGCCTAAGGAGGCCTTCATCAGTGTATGGTTGCGCAAGTATTATGCACAGGCTTTGGAGTGGGCACTGGCTCACGGACGTGCTATTATATATGGTGCAGGTGCGGCGTTTGTACTGGCACTTATCGGTTTGCTGAGTTTGGGACGCAGTTTCCTGCCGGCATTCAACGAGGGTTCCTATACCATCAACGTATCTACTCTGCCTGGTGTTTCACTGGAAGAATCTGAGAATGTAGGCCGCCGTGCTGAGGAGTTGCTGATGACCATTCCTGAGATTTATACCGTTGCCCGTAAGACCGGACGTGCCGAATTGGATGAGCATGCGCTGGGTGTGAACGTGTCGGAGATTGAGGCTCCATTCGAGCTGAAGAACCGCAGCAAGCGTGAGATGACCCGCGAGATCCGCCAGAAACTGAGCACCATTCCGGGTGCCAATATCGAAATCGGTCAGCCGATTACGCACCGTATGGATCACATGATGAGTGGTACTCAGGCCAGTATCGCCATCAAACTGTTCGGTACCGATTTGAGCAAGATGTATTCGCTGGCTAATCAGATCAAGACACATATCAGTGAGGTGGAAGGTGTGACCGACCTGAATGTGGAGCAGCTGGTGGACCGTCCGGAACTGAGCATTGTTCCCCGTCGTGACATGCTGGCACGCTACGGCATTACACTTCCGGAACTGAATGAGTTTATCGCTGTGGCTATGGCGGGTGAGACCGTTTCGCAGGTTTACGAGGCCGACCGCGTGTTCAACCTGGTGGTTCGTGCCAAGGAGAATCAGCGCAATACGATGGATAAACTGGGCGACCTGATGATAGATGCGGCTGACGGACAGAAGGTTCCATTGAGCTATGTGGCTGAAGTACGCAGTACCATGGGACCTAACAGCGTGAGCCGTGAGAACGTGAAGCGTAAGATTGTGATCAGTGCCAATGCCGAGGGCCGCGACCTGCGCAGCGTGGTGAACGATATCCGCGAGGAGGTGGAGGCAAATGTCACTCTGCCAGAGGGTTATCATGTGGAGTACGGCGGTCAGTTTGAGAGCGAGGAGAGTGCAACACGCATCCTGGTGCTGACTTCACTGCTGAGTATCCTGGTCATCTTCCTGCTGCTGTTCATGGAGTTCCAGAGCGCGCAGAACAGTGCCATCATCCTGATCAACCTGCCTTTGGCGCTGATTGGTGGTGTGGCTGCACTGTATGTCACCTCGGGTGAGTTGAGTATCCCTGCCATCATCGGTTTCATCTCGCTGTTCGGTATCGCTACCCGTAACGGTATGCTGCTGATTACCCATTACAATCAGTTGAAAGCTCAGGGACTGACCTTGCGTGAGAGTGTGGTTCAAGGTTCACTGGACCGACTGAACCCAATTCTGATGACCGCACTTTCCAGTGCCCTGGCCATGATTCCACTGGCATTGGGAGGCGATTTGAGCGGAAACGAGATTCAGAGTCCTATGGCCAAGGTTATCCTGGGAGGTTTGCTGTCGGCAACCTTCCTGAACGGATTCCTGGTACCAATTATCTATCTGTTATTTAATAAGAAGAAATGAAACGAATCCTAATAGCTTGCCTTTGGGCTTTGCCCTTGGGCGTAATGGCGCAGAATCCTATTACTGAGATTCTGAAGCAGGTAGAGGCCAACAACCTGATGCTGCAGTCTATCGGTTACTCGGTTCAGGCGCAGAAATCGACGTTGGCATCGGAGAACAACCTGTCGGATCCTGAGGTGGAGTATGTTCATCAGTGGGGAAACCCTGCAGAAGCCGGTAAGGAAACGGAATTGACTGTGATTCAGGAGTTTGATTTTCCAACCGCTTATGTACAGCGCAACCGCTACAATCAGATTCAGGGTAAGGTACTGGATAGGGACGTGGAGGAAGCACTTCAGGATATTAAGCTGAAAGCAGCACAGTTGTGCGTGAAGATTATCGGACTGAACCGGGAGTCGGCCCTGTTGCAGCAGTTGGCCAACAACTTGGAGAAACATGCCCAGCGAATGGAGCAGGCCCTGCATGACGGTGATGCCGTGGTGCTGGAAGTGAACAAGGTGAAGATGAGCCTGATGGAAATCAACGCCGAATTACGTGACAATGACGGTCTTCATCAGGAAGTGCTGCAGCAACTGATTGCCCTGAATGGCGGCAAGCCAGTGCAGTTTACCGCATCCGCCTATCCGGAAATACCATCCATTGTGCTGGATGTCAATGCATTGACCGATGATTTCCGGGAGCATGACGCCCGTCTGCACCGTCTGACGGATGAGGTGGCCGCTGGAAGCCAGTTGATCAAGGTAAAGCAGGCAGAGGGACTGCCCAAGATGCATGTCGGTTACCAGCGCAACACGGCCCTGGGAGAAAAAATGAACGGTGTGGTGGGAGGCATCTCTATTCCGCTGTTCTCCAACCGCGGTAAGGTGAAGTCGGCCCGTGCCGAGCAAACCAGCCGCACCCTGGAGCTGCAAGACCAGCAACTGCAGTTGCAGTCGGAAGTCCTGGCACTCTACAACAAGAAAGAGCAGTTGGCCAAGGTCCTGAAAGGATTTGATCAGGATCTGATACAGAATCAGGTGAGTTTACTGGGTAAAGCCCTGGATCTGGGAGAGATGACCATCATGGATTACCTGACCGAAGTGAATCAGGTGCTGGATGTGCAGAAAGAGTTTGCCCGTACCGAGCAGGAGTATCAGCAAATCTGCTACGAACTGATACGTTACAGACTGTAATGACCTGCTTTCTATGTTTCGTTCCAAATAATTTTGGTTATATTTTCTGATTCTAGATAATTTATTTTTGATTACCATCATGCGGAGAGTTTTCTGAGCTC
>JAZQPA010000079.1:0-14424 GCA_045628125.1 Bacteroidaceae bacterium | reverse complement strand
AACGATAGTTTTCTCTTACATAAAAGTTTGGAATTAGATGGAAGCGGGGTTGTTGCGAAACAATCCCGTCTTTTTTGGTTTTGTTATAAAAAAAGCGGATACCGAAGTACCCGCTTTCATTATGCTTAATGTGTAAAAGATTACCATGCCAGAGCAGAAGCACCCAGAACGGCTGCATCAGCATCAGGAAGCTGAGATACCAGAATCTTAGCCTTGCCACGGAAGATAGGCATACAGTTAGCATCGTAAGCCTTCTTGATAGGATCCATAATCAGATCACCAGCCTTGGTCAAACCGCCGAAGAAGATGTAAGCCTCAGGAGAAGAGAATTTGGTGAAGTCAGCCAATGCCTGACCCAGCAGAGTACCGGTGAACTCGAAGATCTCCTTAGCAATCTTGTCACCCTTAGAAGCTGCGATAGATACGTCCAAAGACTCAATATCCTCTGGATTCTTCTCGCGCAACAAGCTTGGCTCATCGCTCTTAGCCAGAATCTCACGAGCAGTACGAGCAACACCAGTAGCAGAGCAGTATGCCTCCAGACAGCCCTTGAAACCGCAACCGCACTGACGACCGTCACGGATAGAGATTACGTGACCCAACTCACCTGCGAAACCATCGCAACCGTAAACCATCTCACCGTTTACAACGATACCAGAACCAACACCGGTACCCAGAGTAATAACGGTAAAGTTCTTCATGCCGCGAGCAGCACCATAAGCCATCTCACCCAGAGCAGCAGCGTTAGCATCGTTGGTCAGGAAGCAAGGAATACCCAACTTCTCCTCGAATGCCTTAGCGAAAGGAACAACACCCTTAGCCCACTTCAAGTTTGGAGCGAACTCGATAGTTCCGTTATAGTAGTTGCCGTTAGGAGCACCAGCACCCATAGCCTTAATCTTCTCAATACCGCCAACCTTCTCGATCATTGGCTTCAGGCACTCGATAGAAGCGTCCAACCACTCCTCAAATGTCTCGTATGCACCAGTCTTAATCTTACCGATTTCCAGTACCTTAGCGTTAGCGTCAACGATACCGAATACAGAGTTAGTACCACCCAGGTCCAAGCCAATTACATATGGCTTCTCAGTTGAATTTCCCATGTTATATCTATTTATTAGGTTAATGTTAATCGTTCTTATAATGAATCGCTGCACAAAGATAAGTAATATTTTTAGAAATAGGCCTTATTTCGGCATAAATTTCATTTTTTTGTCGTACTTTTGCACCTATGTTAATAGACATAGTGAGTTTAATTCTGAAAGGTTTGATTGTGGGTATGGTGGTGTCGGCACCTATGGGACCTGTTGGGGTGCTTTGTGTGCAGCGTACACTGAATAAAGGGCGATGGTTTGGCTTTGTAACCGGTGTGGGTGCTGCCTTAAGCGACCTGATTTATGCTCTGATAACGGCATCCGGCTTGAGCTTTGTCTTGGGTTTGCTGGAAAAAGGCCATAACATGCTGTACCTGCAGTTGCTGGGTGGCGTTATGCTGTTCCTTTTCGGTGTTTATACCTACCGGAGCAATCCGAACAAGAATATGCGTCCGGTGTCGGCCAAGAAAGGTACACTGTGGAAGAATTTCGTCACCGCATTCTTTGTGACATTTTCCAATCCGCTGATTATCTTTCTGTTCCTGGGATTATTTGCCCGTTTCAACTTTGTGGATAACGAGCAGCCGCTGTGGATGGACCTGTTGGGATACTTGAGCATCATTACCGGTGCATTGTGCTGGTGGCTGTGGCTGACTTATTCCATTGATAAGGTAAGGACACGCTTTAAACCTGGAGGAATCTGGCTCATCAACCGTGTCATCGGTGCCGTGGTGATGGTGGCATCGCTGATAAGTGTGATTTGGACCATCACCGGTAACACCATGTACTGATGTTTATTTCAAAGGATTTAAAGAAACAGAATATAACGGCTTATCTGCTGTACATGTGGCAGGTGGAGGACCTGATCCGTGCCTACAATTGTGATGCGGAACGATTGAAAAACGAATATGTACCCCGTTTTGCCCAATACACCCCGGAGCAACGCCAGGAACTGGCTCAGTGGTATGCTGACCTAGTGGAGATGATGCGCAGTGAGGGCGTGATGCAGAAGGGACATCTGCAAATCAACCGCAACATCATCCTGCTGCTGACGGATTTGCACAATGAGTTACTGCACAGTACCAAGCAGCCGTTTTACAGTGCGGCTTACTATAAGGCATTGCCTTTTATCGTGGAACTGAGAAGCAAGGGCAGTAGTCAGGATAATCCGGAACTGGAAAACTGCTTTGAGGCCCTGTATGGTGTTCTTCTGCTGAGGATGCAGCAGAAACCGGTCAGTTCAGAAACAGAAAAGGCTGTGGCAGAGATTTCCAAACTGATGACGATGTTGTCGGAATACTACAAGCAGGATCAAGAAGGAACTTTAGAATTATGAATTGAGGTCTCAATTCATAATTAATTGATAATTGACAATTGACAATTATATATGGAAGAAATACAGAGAAGAAGAACGTTTGCCATCATCTCGCACCCTGATGCGGGTAAGACCACACTGACCGAGAAGCTGTTGCTGTTCGGTGGTCAGATTCAGGTGGCAGGTGCCGTAAAGAGCAATAAGATTAAGAAGACTGCTACCAGTGACTGGATGGAGATTGAGAAGCAGCGTGGTATTAGTGTGACAACCTCTGTGATGGAGTTTGACTATCAGGGATACAAGGTTAACATTCTGGATACTCCGGGTCACCAGGACTTTGCCGAGGATACTTTCCGTACACTGACTGCTGTGGATAGTGCCATCATCGTTGTGGATGGTGCCAAGGGTGTTGAGGCTCAGACCCGTAAGCTGATGGAGGTGTGCCGTATGCGCAATACCCCGGTTATCGTGTATGTGAACAAGATGGACCGTGAGGGTAAAGACCCATTCGACTTGCTGGATGAGCTGGAGAGCGAGTTGCAGATTAGTGTCCGCCCATTGAGTTGGCCTATCAATCAGGGTCAGCGCTTCAAGGGCGTATATAATATTTTTGAGCAGAAACTGGATTTGTATCAGCCCAGCAAGCAGGTGGTTACCGAGAAGGTTGAGGTGGACATCAACAGTGAGAAACTGGATGAGATGGTTGGCGAGAACGATGCCGAGAAACTTCGTGCCGACCTGGAACTGATAGATGGAGTATATCCTGAATTTGAGGTGGAGAGCTACCTGGATGCTTCCGTAGCTCCTGTATTCTTCGGTTCGGCTTTGAACAACTTTGGTGTGAAGGAACTGTTGGATTGCTTCGTGCAGATTGCTCCAAGTCCACGTCCTACCAAAGCCGAGGAACGTCTGGTTAAGCCAGAGGAACCTAAGTTTACCGGTTTCATCTTCAAGATTACCGCCAATATCGACCCGAATCACCGCAGTTGCGTGGCATTCTGTAAGGTGTGCAGCGGTAAGTTTGTGCGCAATGCACCTTATTTAAATATGCGTACAGGAAAAACCTTGCGATTCTCATCACCAACCCAGTTTATGGCACAGCGTAAGAGTACCATTGACGAGGCTTATCCGGGTGATATCGTGGGCTTGCCGGATACAGGCAACTTTGCCATTGGTGATACACTGACCGAGGGTGAGGATCTGCACTTCCGCGGATTGCCTTCGTTCAGCCCTGAGCTGTTCAAATACATTGAGAATGCCGACCCAATGAAGACCAAGCAGCTGAACAAGGGTATTGACCAGCTGATGGACGAGGGTGTGGCTCAGCTTTTCGTCAACCAGTTCAACGGACGCAAGATTATTGGTACAGTTGGCCAGTTGCAGTTCGAGGTTATCCAGTATCGTCTGGAAAATGAGTATAACGCCAAGTGTCGTTGGGAACCTGTACGTCTGTACAAGGCTTGCTGGATTGAGAGTGACGACCAGGCAGAATTAGAGAACTTCAAGAAGCGCAAGTATCAGTATATGGCCAAAGACCGTCAGGGACGCGATGTGTTCCTGGCCGACAGCGGTTATGTGCTGCAGATGGCGCAGGAGGATTTTGAACATATCAGATTCCACTTTACTTCGGAGTTTTAAGTAAAAACTCCGAAGTAAAGTGACATAATTTTAATTATGGAAGAATTAACAAAAGCTTGGCAGGAAGATATACGCAAGGCCGTGGAGGTGATGCGTAAGGGTGGAGTGATCCTTTATCCTACCGATACCGTATGGGGCATAGGTTGTGATGCCACCAATGAGGAGGCTGTGCGCAAGGTCTATGAGATAAAGCGCCGTGAGGATACCAAGGCCATGCTGGTGCTGGTGGATAGCGAGAACCGTATTCAGCGCTATATAAGTCAGGTGCCTAATGTGGCTTGGGATGTGATAGAGCTGGCCACCAATCCACTGACGATCATCTTCAGCGGAGCAAAGAACCTGCCGCAGAATCTGGTAGGAGAGGATGGTACTTTGGGTATCCGTGTGACCCGTGAGACATTCAGTCAGCAGTTGTGTTACCGTATGGCACGTCCGGTGGTAAGCACCAGTGCCAATTTCAGCGGTGAGCCAACGGCACGTTGTTTTGATGATATCAGCGAGGAACTGAAGGGCATGGTGGATTATGTATGTACCTCCCGCAGGAATGAGCATAACGGAAATCCATCAAGCATTATTAAATTGGGCCCATCGGGCGAGGTTGAGATAATCAGAAAGTAATGAAAACCTACGAGGAACATCATGACGGTTGGTTTGGTCGTCTGCTGAAATGGCGCGAGGAGCATGTCAGCGAGAAACAGCTGATTCTGTTTCTGGCATTGGTTGTGGGTTGGGCCACAGCCACAGCTGCCCTGGTGATGAAATCGCTTATCCATTTCATAGAGTGGTTGCTGACCTATAACTTTGACCGTCTGGGCTTTAACTGGCTGTACCTACTTTATCCGGTACTGGGTATTCTGTTCACAGGACTGTTTGTGCGTCATATCGTTAAGGATGACATCGGACATGGCGTGACCAAAATTCTGTATGCCATCAGCCGCAGACAGGGACGAATCAAATCGCATAATACCTGGACCTCAGTGGTGGCAGCCAGTATCACCATCGGTTTTGGTGGTTCTGTAGGAGGTGAGGCACCTATCGTATTGACGGGTTCTGCCATCGGCTCTCATCTGGGACAATTGTTCAAGATGGAACATCGTACTCTGCTGTTGCTGGTAGGTTGTGGAGCCGCAGGTGCTATCTCGGGCATTTTCAAGGCCCCTATTGCCGGTGTGGTGTTTACCCTGGAAGTGCTGATGCTGGATCTGACCATGTCGTCTCTGCTTCCGCTGTTGGTGAGCTGTGCTACAGCGGCTTGCTTTACCTATGCCTATTCGGGCAGTGGAGCCATGTTTGACTTCCATCTGCAGGATCCTTTTGTGGTGGAACGCGTTCCTGCCACCATCATGATGGGCGTGTGCTGTGGATTCATGTCACTCTATTTTACCCGCGTGATGAATTGGTTTGAGGGGATATTCGGAAGAATCTCCCATCCGTATAAGAAACTGGCACTGGGTGGTGTGGTTATCAGTATTCTGATTTTCCTGTTCCCATCACTCTATGGCGAAGGCTATTCGCTGATTGACGTGCTGGTCACCGGTCATGATGCATCGGATTGGGACACCGTTATGGAACGTTCCATCTTTGCTGGCATGGATAACCTGTTGCTGCTGTATCTGAGCCTGTTGCTGCTGACCAAGGTGTTTGCTACAACAGCCACCAATGGTGGTGGTGGATGTGGTGGAACCTTCGCTCCAAGCCTGTTCCTGGGATGTATTGTGGGCTTCATCTTTGCCCGTATATGGAACGGTTGGGTAGATTCCATTCAGGTTCCGGAAACCAATTTCGCCTTGTTGGGCATGGCCGGTGTGATGAGTGGTGTGATGCATGCTCCGCTGACCGGAATGTTCCTGATTGCCGAATTGAGTGGTGGTTATGACTTATTTGTCCCTTTGATGATAAGCAGCGTCAGTGCGTATCTGACCATTATCGCCTTTGAACCTCACAGCATCTACTCCATGCGTTTGGCTAAACGAGGCGAGTTGCTGACTCACAATAAGGATGCATCGGTGATGACACTGATGACTGTTGAGACCATCATCGAGAAGGATTTCAATACCGTGACCCCTGAGATGGATTTGGGTGAACTGGTTGTTGCCATCTCCAAATCACGCCGAAACCTGTTCCCTGTGGTAGATGCTACAGGCATGCTTCGCGGAGTGGTGCTGCTGGACGATATCCGAAACATCATGTTCCGTCCGGAATTATACCACCGTTTCAATGTGGAGCGGTTGATGAGTGCTCCTATCGCCCGATTGAGAGTAGACCAGTCCATGCTGTCGGTGGTTCAGAAATTTGATGAGACTAATGCGTGGAATCTTCCGGTAGAAGATACGGAAGGCAAATTTATGGGATTCATCTCGAAGAGCCGTATTTACAGTACTTACCGTCAGGTCCTGGCTGATTTGTCGGCTGATTAACAGATTGAGAAAAAATGAAAAAAGAAGATTTACGAATCGTATATATGGGAACACCCGACTTTGCAGTGGAGAGTCTCCGTTGCCTGGTAGAGGGTGGATATAATGTGGTGGCAGTCATCACCATGCCTGATAAGCCGGTGGGACGTCATGGTAGCGTGCTGCAGCCAAGTCCAGTGAAACAGTATGCCGTGGAGCATGGCTTGAAGGTGTTGCAACCCGAGAAACTGAAAGATGAGGCTTTCGTGGCAGAACTGCGTGAGCTGAAGGCCGACTTGCAGATTGTGGTAGCATTCCGCATGCTGCCTGAGGTGGTATGGAATATGCCTCCGATGGGCACCTTCAACCTGCATGCCTCTCTGTTGCCTCAGTACCGCGGTGCCGCTCCAATCAACTGGGCAGTGGTGAATGGTGACAAGGAAACGGGTATCACCACTTTCTTCCTGAAGCATGAGATTGATACCGGTGAGGTTATCCAACAGGTTCGTATTCCTATTCTGGAAGAAGACAATGTGGGTGATGTACACGATAAACTGATGATGCTGGGCGGTAAACTGGTGGTTGAAACCGTGGATAACATTCTGGCTGGTACCGTAAAGAGCATTCCACAGGAAGAGATGGTGACCGATGAACCTTTGCGCCCGGCTCCAAAGATCTTTAAGGATACTTGCCGTATCAACTGGAATCAGCCAGTGACCACGCTGTACAATTTTGTGCGTGGTTTCTCCCCATATCCTGCTGCATGGACTGAACTGCATCAGGGCAATACCGTACTGACGCTGAAATTATATGAGGTGGTTAAGCAGCCGGGAACCTGCAGCCACCCTGTCGGAACTGTCATTACCGATGGCAAGAGTGAACTGAAAATTGCTGCTGCGGACGGTTATCTGATGGTGAAGAACCTGCAATTGGCAGGTAAAAAGCGAATGAATGTGAAAGATTTCCTCTGTGGCTTCAAGGCTGCTGAGGGTTGTTTTTGTGAATAAAAAATAGAAAAATGGAAAAGACTCAGGTTTATCCTTCTTTGCTGTCTGCCGATTTCGGCAACTTGCAGAGAGAGATCGAAATGATTAACGCCAGTGAGGCCGATTCACTGCACTTGGATATTATGGATGGTGTGTATGTGCCAAACATTACATTTGGCGCACCGATTCTTCAGATGGTAAGTAAGCACATTACAAAACCGATGGATGTGCATCTGATGATTGTTGATCCCGATAAATTTATCGATGGCACAAAGGAATTTGGTATCGACTTGATGACCGTTCACTATGAGGCTTGTACCCATATTCACCGCACCATTCAAAAAATCAAGGCAACAGGCATGCGTGCCGGTGTGGCATTGAACCCTGGCACTCCAGTGTGTATGTTGCGTGATATCATTGGAATGATAGACGTGGTGTTGATCATGTCGGTAAATCCCGGCTTCGGCGGACAGAAGTTTATCCCTCAATCGCTGAATAAGGTGAGAGAACTGAAGAAACTGATTGAGGAGTCCGGTTCTCATGCTCTGATTGAGATTGATGGCGGTGTGAACTATGAAACAGGCCAGCAATTGGTTGATGCAGGCGCTGATATCCTGGTGGCTGGCAGTTTCGTGTTTGGTAGCAAGAATCCGAACGAAACCATTCATAACCTGAAAGAACTGACTCCAACCCGATGATGCAGCGCTTGTTGGACGATATCCGATTGGACCAGTTGAAAGATGGTCTGGCAAAGTACCAGCGGTTTGTGCTTTGTGCGCATACATCTCCTGATGGGGATGCTGTAGGTTCAACTCTGGGCTTCTCTCACTACCTGAAAAGTTTGGGTAAGCAGGTGAATATCGTTCTTCCCAATGCCTTTCCTGATTTCCTGAACTGGATGTCTGGGGCTGATGACATTGTTTTATTTGACCGGGAAACAGAGCGTGCCACCCAACTGATTCAGAACGCTGAGGTTATCTGTTGCCTGGATTTTAACGACCTTTCCCGAATGGAGGATGGAATGTCGTCTGTTGTAGATGGGGCTGATGCGGAGTTCTGGATGTTTGACCATCATCTTCAACCCAAGGATTTCTGCACACTGACGGTGTCATTTCCTGAACTGAGCTCAACCTGTGAGGTCATTTTCCGTGTTATCTACGAGTTGGGCGGTTTCCCGAATCTGACTTACGAGGCAGCACAAGCCCTGTATGCCGGAATGTGTACCGATACCGGTGGATTCACCTACAATTCCACCCGTCCGGAACTGTTCTTCATCATCAGCTGCCTGTTGGAGAAAGGCATAGACAAGGATAAGATATACCGGTTGATTTATAATAATAATTCTTTTGACCGTGTAAGATTACAAGGATTTGTCCTCCATGAGAAACTGCAGTATTTTGAACAATACCGTTCCACTCTGTTTACCATAAACCGGGATGAGCAGAAACAGTTTAATTTCCAGAAGGGTGATGCAGAAGGATTGGTTAATATCCCTTTGACGATAAAGGGTGTACGCATGTCCTGTCAGTTGCGAGAGGATATGGAGCAGGATAGGGTTCTGGTGTCATTGAGAAGTGTGGATGATTTCCCATGCAATAAGGTGGCGGAATTGTTCTTCAATGGAGGAGGCCATCTGAATGCTGCCGGAGGAAGACTGAACTGCACGTTGGAAGAGGCTGTGGATATTTACAAACAGGCGATGGCCCACTTTGAACCGCTTTTGCTGGGCACGAAATAGTTATTTATTACTAATAGAACGGAATAAATTACCTGCAATAAGGATTCTTTTATTAATTTTGCCGCAATTATTGAAATTATGACAATGAAGAAAAGTATATATCTGTTGTTAGCATGGGTCGCTGTATCCTTCTTTGCTGTGAGTTGTAATAATACAACAACATTTGCTGATTTGAAGAAGGCAGAAAGAGCTGCTGTGACAGAATTTCTGACCACGCAAAACATTAAGGTTATTACACCTGAGCAGTTTTTTGCAAACGACACTACTACTGATGTGAGCAAGAACGAATACGTTCTGTTTAATGATAACGGTGTCTACATGCAGATTGTGCGCAAAGGTGAAGGAATTCGTGTAGCTGATGGTACAAGCCGTAAAGTGCTCTGCCGATATAAAGAATATAACTTGCAGTCAAAAGATACTACTGCTGCCAATACTTATAGCAGTTCGATTGTGGATGTAATGATGGTTAAGAATGAATCGGGAACCTATTCCGCTACATTTACCAAGGGTTCAATGGCCTCGTCAGGTTCCACAATGGTTCCTACCGGTTGGCTGGTTCCTATGCCTTATGTATGGTTAAGCCGTAATACTTCTAATATAGCTAAAGTCCGGTTGATTGTTCCTTACAGCGCAGGAACACAACAAGCCATGCAGGCTGTCACTCCTAACTGGTATGAACTGACCTTTGAGTTAGGTATTTAATCAGACAGACATTAAATCACTCATAATCCCATCAGAGATGAAAATTCCCTGGTGGGATAATTTTATGCAATCACCGGTCCTTTGCAGATTTCCATTATTAATATAAGGTGTAGCCAGCTTGAGCAGTTCATCTCTATAATCAGATCCGAACTGTTCCTGGATATGGATGAGGCTTATGCCTTGTGAAGTGCGCAAGCCGGTCATTACATATTCATTGTAGCGGGTTGGAATGTCCAGGTCTTCAATTTCAAAATCAGGTTCACCTTTCTCAATCCCTTGTACATAATCGGTTAATGAGGCAATGTTCCACTGACGGCTTTGTGTGTTGAATGAGTGAGCTGATGCCCCGCAGCCCAGATAAGGAATACCACTCCAATAGCTGGAGTTGTGACGTGAATGCATCCCGGGTTGACAGAAATTGGATATCTCGTAATGCTGAAAGCCGCCATCTTTCAGTGATTCTACTAAAGTCTCAAAAAACTGGATACTTAAATCCTCATCTACTTCCTGGACATTCATACTCTCCCGAAGTTTCCATAATGGAGTACCCTCCTCGTACATCAGATGATAAGCAGACAAATGCTGCACACCCAGAGAAAGTGCAATGCTTAAGTCATGCTTCCATTCCTCAAGAGATTCCTGGGGTAATCCGTAAATCAGGTCAATGCTGATGTTCTGGAATCCAGCTTGCTGGCAGCGTTTTACTGCATCGATAGCCTGCTGGGCTGAATGTCTGCGGTTGAGCATCTTCAGTTTGCTGTCATTGAATGTTTGAACACCCATGGACAACCGGTTAACAGGTAGAGATTCCCGGAGGGAGTATACATACTCTTCTGTAAGGTCATCAGGGTTTGCTTCCATGGTTATCTCTGCCTCTGAGGAAATCGGGAAATTCTGCTTAATGGCGTAAAAAATCTGGCTGAGCATCCCGATGGAAAGTTGCGAAGGGGTTCCCCCGCCTAAATAGATTGTTTCTATGAGTTCCCCTTTTAGGTAATCCTTTCTTAATTCCAATTCCTTACACAACGCATTTACATACCTCTGCCTCCACTCGGACAACGTGGTGGAATAGAAGTCGCAATAGATGCATCTTTTCTTGCAAAACGGGATATGGATGTAAATGCCAGCCATGATGTGTTATTCGGGTTGAATGTCACCTTTAGAGGGTAAACTCTGCCATCCTTCACCATAGGTGTCGTATGCATCAGTTACAACCACAAAGGCTTCCGGGTCGATTTCTTTTATGAAATGTTTTAATATTCTCACTTCCTTGTTCTTCGCAATCAGAAAAAGCATTTCCTTTTCCTGGCCGCTGTATAATCCGCAACTTTTAATTCGGGTGGCTGTACGATCCAAGTCATTGATAATGAATTCACGGAAGATGCTCACCGGTTTATTGGATACGATGAAGATCATCTTATCATCCTTTGAGCCGTTCAGAACATATGCCAGGGTTCGGGAAGAAATGAAGATGGCAATCAGTGAGTAAAAACTCAGCAGCCATGAGCCGGAACTGACTTCACCTTCCTGGCCGATACCCATGCCAATAATCAGCAAACCGAACAAAACAACAACTCCGTCCACCATAAGGATAGCTTTTGAGAACGGAATATGCAGATATTTCTGGCAAATCATAGCTACAATATCACTTCCACCACTGGTAGCATCGCACCGAACAACAATACCACAACCCAGGCCAATCATCATGGAACCTAATATGGTGGTGAGCATCAGGTCGTCACTCATGTCAATGTGTCCGTTCAATAATTGAGCAGGGTCCAAAGCTTGTAGCGCTTCAACTGATGGGTATGACAGCATAGAGAGGATGTTCATCAGGGCCGGGGATACCAGAACTGCAAGTATGGTACGTGCACCGAGTTTAGAACCTAATAATAGGATGGATAAAACCATCAGGGGGACATCTAACATATAACCAAATGTACCAACCTGTATGTGTGGGAACAGGTTGTGAAGCACGATGCTGGTTCCATAGACTCCTCCCGGAATAATGTTATAGGGGTTAATGAAATATACGAAACCGGCTGACATGATGAAGCATCCGATGATGATGCCAATCCAATCCATCCACCAATTAAGATCTCTGGCTTTCTCCGCAAAACTAATAAACTTTTCTTTCATGATTGTTTTAATAAATATGCGGCAAAAATACAAAGATTTGGTGACATGAAAAAGGAAAATTCAGACAAAAATAGAGGCCGGTAGTGCCGGCCTCTATTCTATAACTTAGGAATGATTTCCAATAATGATTTGTTATTCTTCCTCCTGCTGAGCCTCGAATTCGGCAACCAACTTGTTCTGAACATCGCCAGGAACCAATTCGTAGCTAGCAAACTTCATGATGAATGAAGCACGTCCACCGGTCAAGCTGCTCAATGCGGTAGAGTAGTTGCTCAACTCCTTCAAAGGCACCTTGGCCTGCAACTTCTCATAACCAGCCTCACTGCTCATACCGATAATCATACCACGACGGCCCTGCAAATCACACATTACATCACCCATCTTGTCGCTTGGTACGAATACCTCAACATCATAGATAGGCTCCAGCAACTTAGGACCAGCCAACTTGAAGGCCTCAGAGAATGCGTTACGACCTGCCAAGGTGAATGAAAGCTCGTTAGAATCAACTGGGTGCATCTTTCCATCGTAAACGATAACGCGTACATCACGTGCGTAACTGCCGGTCAATGGACCACGCTCCAGCTTCTGCATGATACCCTTCTGGATAGCAGGCAAGAAACGTGAATCAATAGCACCACCAACGATAGAGTTGACGAATACCAACTTGCCACCCCAATCCAGAGTAACTTCCTCAGTACCCTTAACGTTCATCTTGAACTCCTGGCCACCAAACTTGTAGGTGTCAGGTGCTGGCATACCTTCATAATATGGCTCAACGATCAGATGAACCTCACCGAACTGACCAGCACCACCAGACTGTTTCTTGTGACGGTAATCAGCGCGTGCAGCCTTGGTAATAGTTTCACGGTATGGAATACGTGGCTCAGAGAACTCAACCTTCAGCTTCTCGTTGTTCTCCATTCTCCACTTCAAAGTGCGCAGGTGGAACTCACCCTGACCGTGAACGATGGTCTGGCGCAACTCCTTAGACTGCTCAATAACCCATGTTGGATCCTCCTGACTCATACGGTTCAGGATCTGCATCATCTTTTCAGTTTCAGCCTCGTTTGCAGCCTTAATGGCACGAGAATATTTTGGATTTGGATACTTAATCCAGTTGAAACGGTTTTCTGTATTCTTGTCGTTCAAGGTATTACCGGTCTTAACGTCCTTCAACTTAACAGTACAACCGATATCACCTGCTACCAGTTTCTCAACCTTTTCACGGTTAGCACCAGCGCATACGAACAACTGAGCAATACGCTCCTTTGAACCACGGTCTGCATTGTTCAGGTCGTCACCTTCCTTAATTGTACCAGACATTACCTTGAAGTACTGAACCTCACCGATATGTGGCTCAACTGCAGTCTTGAAGAAATACAAAGAGGTAGGACCGTTTGGATCTGGAGCAACAGCCTCACCACGGGTGTTGTGAATCTGAGGCATCTCGTCAACGAAAGGAACAACATTTCCCAAGAACTCCATCAAGCGGCGTACACCCATATCTTTACCTGCGCAAACGCAGAAAATTGGGAACATGCTGCGTGCAGCAAGACCCTTGCGGATACCTTCACGCATCTCATCCTCGGTCAAAGTCTCCTCCTCGAAGAACTTCTCCATCAGTGTCTCGTCGTTCTCAGCAGCAGCCTCTACCAATGCCTTATGCAGTTCCATGGCCTTATCCATCTGGTCTGCTGGGATTTCCTCGATGGTAGGAACGCCACCTTCTGGACCCCATGAGTATTTCTTCATCAGCAATACGTCAATCAGTGCATTGAAGTTAGGACCAGTTTCGATTGGGTACTGAATCTGAACGCACTTAGAACCGTAAGCTTCTTTCAAGCGCTCAACTACCATGTCATAGTCGCACTTCTCATGATCCAGCTGGTTAACCAGGAAGATGACAGGCTTGCCCAACTTCTCGGTGTAACGGAAATGGTTCTGGGTACCTACCTCAGGACCATACTGGCCGTTCAGCAACAGGATAGCGGTATCTGTAACACCTAAAGCAGTCATTGCACCACCTACGAAGTCATCACTTCCCGGACAGTCAATGATGTTCAGCTTCTTGTTGTTGTACTCTACATGGTAAACAGTTGAGAAAACGGAGTAACCGTACTCCTGCTCAACAGGGAAATAGTCACTTACTGTGTTGCCTTGTTCAACGGTTCCGCGGCGTTGTATGACGCCCGATTCCAGCAGCATGGACTCGATCAAAGTGGTCTTACCTGAGCCCGATGCACCTAAGAGGGAGAGGTTTTTAATCTCCGAAGATTGGTAAGTCTTCATAATTTAATAATGTGTTTTTATGGTTTCATGAGGCGTATATTTCCCCATGAGAATATGTTGATTATCAGTGCATTCTTGCTACTTCCTGAGGCCTGCAGACTTACATCCTGTACCGTAATAAACGATATTC
>JAZQPA010000078.1:0-29773 GCA_045628125.1 Bacteroidaceae bacterium | reverse complement strand
TCTGCCTCAAACATCTGACGGAAAGCCAGACGACCAATACGGCCGAAACCGTTAATTGCTACTTTAGTCATTGGTTTAAAATTTTTATTAGTTAATAAAATATCGATAAAACTTCTTTTCAAATCGTACGCAAATTTACACTTTTTCTCTAACAAAATCAAATTTTGATGTATTATTTCTGTTTTTTAGGCTCATTTCCTGAAATCTTGCCATTCAAGGGGGGCACATATCTTAATTCTGCAAACAACAAATTACAAAATGATTCATTCTGCCAATACAAATAACAATCCCAGCCTATCTTCTCGATAAACTGGGACATCGTTTTACTTAACTCTTTTATACCTTATACCAACTAAAAGTCACCAAAAAACAAATCTTTTCCTTAAAAAACAAATTTACCTCTTGAAATATACAATCTTTTACCAACTAAAACCCGAAACTATAATAAACAATCTTTCTCCTTATTTTGATATTGCAAAGGTAAAGCTTTTTGTTTGCGTACACAAGATTTACGACATCAAATTATCAAAAAGACCCCGTTTCTTGACATTAATCAATCAAAAGCGTCAGCAACATCCATCGTTTTGCAGTCGATTGACAGAAAAACACCCGTTTCTGTAGCATAAAGAAAGCACAAAGAGAGCGACAACGCCCTATAAAAGGATCAAAACAGGCTTAACCGAAAACATATTGCAGGAAAGCAATCTGCTGACCTAACAAAAAGAGATTAAGGAACAGGATACTCCACTCTCCTACGCCATAAGCCATGGCATTGATGAAATCGGTGGGACGACGGAAACGTCCGGACACCCAGGCAAAAGCACCGAATACCAGAAGACAGCCCAACAGAACCAATGTAGCCAATCCGGCGTGTAATGGGCCATGAAGAATGTCTCCGGTCACCGAAAGGAACACGGGATCGTTGCCCCAAAAGCCAAATGAAAGCATGAACAAGTAAGTTTCAAGAATAAGGAGTGACACCTGAAATCCCCACCGCTGTCTAGGGGAAAGGTGCCTGATTCCATGCGACAGAAGCTCACGTAAAATATGCAGCCAGCCAGAAGAGCGGGCGATGCCCCACCCCATAAGCAAAAGCAGCAAATTCAAAACAGGCATATCGCCAAAATTGGGAATAAGACTTCTGAGCATCCACCGAACGCCTTCATTGGCCAGCAAGTTCTGGAGTGGCAAGCCATAAAGGCCTCCCACCCAAGAAATCAAGATGGTAAACAGCAGCACAATAGCTTGCAGCAAAACCAGTCTTGGCAGCCAGTTATGAAGCAACTTACTCATCATCAGGCTCCAGATTGTCCACATCCAGGATTCCCAACTGGAAGGCACGAGTCACCAGACGTGTGGCGTTCACTCCATTACGCTCACTGGGCTGAAACAGTCGCTGTATCAAATCCAATTGTTTCTTCTCCAATGACTTGACACCAAAAGGCATGGATTTGAGGTTGGTTATCATATCCTTGGTATATCCCAAAGCCAAATGTCTGAGGAAGCGTTCATCATACTCATCAATATCATAGCTGATCAGTGCTTCCTGACGACGCTGATCCAGCAGGACGCTCTTCTTAAAACGGTCAATGATCTTTTCCAGAATAGGTTGGTTGAATACCATGCGCTTTCCCTCCATCACGCTCTGCACATCGGTCTTGGTGAGCAGTTCACCACTTTTCAGGATAATGCCATCGGCACCGGCTTCCAGCACATCCACCCATAGACGCTCATTGATGATTTCACCGGTAAAGATGAGGACATGCAACTGCGGGTATTTGATGCGTACCTGACGGCAGATATCCACACCGATGGTGGTGGAACCACCCAGACCCAAATCCAGCAAAAGCAAATCTGGAACCTGTTTCTCAATGAGAGGCCAGAATTCAGACTCTGTCATAGCTGTTCCTATGACCTCAGCCTCTGGAATATCGTGACGGAATATTTCCTCGGTACCTTTCAATTCCAGTTTAACATCTTCAACGATGATTACTTTAAAGTTTTCCATATTGTTGTTTTTTTCATTTATTTCGCAAAGTAAACCATAGCACGTAGCCGCGACCTTCCGGTCCAACCTCTGCATTGATACGGCAACCGCGATGGTTGCACAATTCCTCGTGGTCTCGGATAATCTGACGGGCAATCAGATACTGAATGCCACGCAAGCGCCCGTTCTCATCCGCATTCATGCGCTCCAAGCTGGGATAAAACAGGGCATTCAGGTATTCCTGCGTGAAAGAACCACGTGAATCCGTAAATGAGAAACGGACATACTCCCCAGCCTTTATGGCTTGCATATTGAACTCAGGATGAGAAACAGCATTGTCCAACTGCACTGCTGCATCAACCAGATTCTCCATCATAAAACGCAGCAGATGTTCATCACCTACCACATAGCAATCGTCAGTGCATTCCGTATTCAGGGACCATTCCAAACCGGCCTTTTTTGTTACTTTCTTGAAATAGCGCTGCATATAGGTGAAGAGCCCCGGAACAGACACCTTGGAACGGTTCAGTTTCACATTGACAATCTGACGTGATGCACAAGAGCTGAGTAGGGTAAACACCTCTTTATAATAGTCCATCAGTTCATGCATAGCATTAATCTGTTCCTCCTCCAGTCCTTCACCCGACTTCTTCAAAAGTGATTCCACCATCTGTCGGATACGGTTCGGATAATACATGGTTTCATGCTTCAGGCTGGACAAGCAGTTGTCCAACATCATATTCTGCACATGCAACTGATTCTCTTCGAAGATGGTTCTACGCTTCTCATCCTCCGCCAGTTCCACGTCACTCTGTTTCAATGTCAGACGAATCAAGGTCTGATATATCATGATAGCCAAGTAATGGAGAATCAGATTGTTCAAGATTTCATCCTGAGCACTGTATCCGGTCTCGGAATGGAGAAATGCAAACGCCCCCACCCTGAATGATTCTCCGCCAATCTCCACGTTGAGTGGTTCGAAACGAGAACCGGACTGTTTGTCCCAGATGGGTTGCATGGTAGAAGCACATTTGTGCAATTGACTTTCAACCAACGGAGTCATCAATGAAGGATTAGTTGCCACAGGCATAAACACATTCTTTTCTCCGTCATCAATCAGGACAGCCAGTCCACGGATGGGATGAATATCATTCAAATCCGGATATATGTCATCCAATACGCTCCTCAAGTCTTCCAACCTATTCAACTTCAAAATTTTGCGATTGGCAAGCAAGGCCTGTTCCATGTTCATCCGATAGGTCTTGGCATGGCGGAAATAGAGCATATAATAAGTCGCCAGGAAGGTGAAAACCAAAATGACAATCAGCCATATAGCTAATATACGGTTGGAGGCAGAACGCTGCATTGACCGACAGAAAGCCTCCAAGCTATCGTCCTCGCCAAGTAATTTATACAATCGGGTATACCCCTGGTTATTTAGCTTATACAAATCCCATTGGCAGATAGCCAAAGATGCAACGGCCACCTCATTACGGATATCCAGAATGACATGATAATCTGTTTCCACACCCTCACTCCACCAGTCCAGTTCGGCCAGTCCATCCTCTTTCGTCATACTCATCAACCGTGTACCTGAAGGATTCTTTTCCAGGTAAAAACGGTTAAGATACAGACAAGCAGAATCAGCATACTGGAGAGCTGCTTTATAATCCCGGTTTACATTCTTATAATAGGTGGAATCCGCATAGCGTGATGCCTGTTCCAACAATCCGTTGGGAGAGAGAGCATACATATCACCCACACGGCCAAACAAAGAGAACAGCACCAATACCACCATCCGGACAACACCTTTTGGCAATCGGAAAAAGAAACGGCTTCCCTTACCCAACTGGCTCTCAATACCAAACTTGCAGACGTTGAACAACGTATTTGTCTTTCTGTATTTCTCAATGATACCCTTGCAATTCATCAGGCCGAAGCCATATCCCTTGTTCTTACGCAGTTCCTCATTAGCCTCAGCATTCTCCGATTGCAAACCAATCTGAGAAGAGTCGTAAACCTTCTCATTCAGGATGCGGCTGATATCCGACTCTGATAATCCACGTCCAGTATCCGAAACGGAGATTTCCACATATTCATCCGTCTGCTCCGCTTTCACGGTTACCGAGCCACCAGATGGGGTATATTTTCGTGCATTTTCTGCTAAAGTATTAATAATAAACAGAGTCAGAGCCTTATCTGCCTTCACACATGCTGTAGTAGGCTGCACATCCAAGGTTAGCTGTTTCTGCTGAAAGGTGCGATGCCCCTTACTGATGGTCTCGAAAAGTTCAGCCAGTGCAAAGTTCTCGATATGAAGACTTAGGGAACCCTGCTTCATTCGTATCCAGAGAGAAAGGATATCATTGTACTCATTGATACGATCCACCAGTTCACGGATATACAAGTATCTCTCCTGGCGGATTTCTTCTGTATCCTGGATCTTCAGTTTCCGCACCTCATTCATGATTCTATCCAGAAATGGCGTAATACCGTGCACTATCGACATACAGGTACGCTTCTCCAGATTCTGGCGTTTGTTGTCAGCCAGATGCTGCTCATGCAGATAGCGTTCCTTTTCCAGCAATTCATGCGATTCTTCCAAATCTGAAAGTGTAGTTGCATATTGAACAGACCACTCTTGATACGGTTTAATCAAATCTATCAGTGCCGGATCCTCTTTCTCCAGGTTCTTGATTTGCTCCCCCACCTCATCCTCATTAATCGGGAAGTTGGATGAAAGACTGTTGCACAATGCAGCCACGCGACCCAAGCGTTCGATAGCAGCCGTATTCTTTCGTCGCCAAGTCTTGTTCAGGAACCAAAAGCCAATTACGCCCAAAATTACAATGACCAAGACAACCAACAGCATTATACCCATGTAGGATGATTCACTTTCCAATTGCTCAAACCGGCTCTCTAACTCCTTGTCCTGGCGGGTACGGTCCAGGATATCCAGATAGATATTACGGTTGTAATCGGATGCATCCTTATCACCCAAAGCGCTGTATGTCATCGATATAGACTCTCTGATATTGGCCAGCCACTGGGGTACAATGCGTAATGGATATTCATCCAGCATTTTTATTTCAACCGGTACAGAATCCTGGACAGAGAATAATTCCAACTGGCATTCAGCAGCCATCTTACTGTCCATCTTGTGCTGATAATCATTGATATCATTCAAGGCCAACTGCAGTTGCTGCAATGCTTCTTCATAACGGCCATAAGTAAACAGGATTTGGGACAGACTTCTGCGGGCGCCAGCTATCTGATAATTATCACCATATTTCTGAAACAGTTCCAAAGACAGCTCAGAGAGCTGCACCGGCAGCAAGGAATCGACCACTTCCCGGTCATTGATAAACGCCAGTTCGGGATGGCGGTGAGTGAATACCGTTTTGCTCCAGACGGAATCCGCGAACAGTTCCGAGAATGTCTGAATAATGTTTGCCTCCAGATAAACAGTTTCCTTTACCCTACAGACAAATAGAGCACGGAGCAAATCGTCAAACTCGTCCAGTATAAGTGAAGTTTTGTCATCAGACTTGCGCAAGCCCGATGTGCACCATATATAAGCACCATAACTCCACTGGATACTATCCGATTGGGCTACTTCCGAAAGATTCAACTGCTGCAGTTCCTCCTTGGCACGATCTTCCTGCTGCATATAATAAAAGTATGTGGAAGCTGCCAGATGAAAATCACTCTCAGCGATGGTGAAACGGCCCCTATCGTGCTCATCCAGTGCTTCAATCTCCTCCTTCAGGTGATAGATTTCCTTGGATGCCTTATTGTAATAATCGAAAAAGCGCTTATTGGAAGCCGTGCGTTGGGTTACGCGCATCATTCCCACATCCGAGATGAGATGTTCCAGCTGATTGTTGCTGCATTCCTCAGCCATGCCGTAATACTGCTCAGCCGTTGGGAAATCTTGGCGCATCAGGGCTGCCAGAGCCAGATTGTTGTAAGCCTCGGACTTACCCGTATGGTAATTTGCGGAAATGGCCAATGCCTGTTTGGCATAAAAGTTCACGCTGTCCAAATCTGAGTAACGTAAATCAAAAGCACGATGGTTCAGGTGTTCCACCCTTTCTCTGGTCTTTTGAGACGCAGAGGAACACCCCGACAACACCAGTAAGGTTGCCATCAGGATTCCGACCCATTTGTGCACAATACCATTCATAAACACAAAAATAAGGTGTTTCAGCGAGATAATCAAATTATTTAGTATCTTTGCATAAAGATTAACGAAAACAGAATGGAAACAGGACTACTTTTTGAAAAGGAATTTACTCCTTCACCTGCAGACTCTGCAGCCCAGATGGGTTCCGGAACGCTCAATGTATTGTCCACACCAAGTGTGCTGGCAGCACTGGAAAATGTGGCTATGAACTGTGTTGCCGATTATCTGAATGAAGGAGAGACAACCGTAGGCACTCTGGCCAATTTCAAGCACATTCAGGCAAGTTCTATGGACACACCTTTCATTGCCCAGGCTGAACTAGTTGAAGTTGACCGAAGAAGACTGGTATTCCGTGTTAAAGCCACAAACCTAGCAGGAGATGTGCTGGCAGAAGGCACTCACGAGCGTTTTGTCGTAAATATTGAGAAGTTTATGGGCAAACTTCGCTAATTTTCCTTGTTGGAATCGCACACAATTCAAAAATTATAACTAATTTTGCAGCAGTTTTTTAGGATTGTGCGATTTCTGTGCGAAATTGTGTGAATTGACGAACAACAAGGACAATGGACGAATTTCAAGGAAGAATTAGAATTAAAGACATCGCTGAACAAGCGGGTGTTTCTGTAGGAACAGTGGACCGCGTGCTTCATGGCCGCCCAAATGTATCTGAAAAATCCCGACTGAAGGTTGAGGAAATTCTTAAAAAAATCGATTACCAGCCAAATATGTATGCCAGTGCATTGGCATCCAACAAAAGGTATAAATTCCTGTGCATCTTGCCTCAGCATAAGCCAGGCGAATATTGGAGTGAAGTGGAAACCGGTATTCACCGTGCCCACCAGAGATACAATGATTTCAATATTCACGTGGAGATTTTCTACTATGACCCATTCCACCCAGAGACTTTTGCCGACATGAGCACAGAGTTGCTAAAGAATGAGCCAGATGGAGTAATCATCAATCCTACCATCATGGAATACACCTCTCCTTTCACGGACCTGCTCCATGAGAAAGATATTCCATTTGTTTTTGTAGATTCCGATCTGCCTCAGTTGCATCCTTTAGCTTTCTATGCCCAGCATTCACAGAAGAGCGGATATTTTGCTGCCCGTATGCTGAAGATGTTGGCTCCAAACTGCGAATTGGGTCTATTCCGCCAGACTTTTGCAGGTCACGTGGTACGCTCCAATCAGCAGAGAGAGCGTGAGGCCGGATTCATGCAATATATGAAGGAGTACCATCCTGATACCATCATCCACACTCTGGAGCTTCCGGCCAAAAACTTCGGTCGTCAGTTGGACCAGATGGATGAATTCTTTAAGGCTCATCCAAAGATGCATGCAGGTATCAGTTTCAACTCCAAAGTCTTTGGTGTTGGTGAGTATTTGGAGAAACGTGAAATCAGAGATTTCCGTCTGATGGGATACGACCACTTGGACCGTAACACCGAGATGGTGCGTAACGGATGGGTGGATTTCCTTATTGACCAGCACCCTTGGAAACAGGGCTACGGATGCATCCAGATTCTGGTGGAATATGTCATTCTGAAGAAGCAGGTTGTCCGTCAGAATTATGTGCCAATCGAACTGATCTCAAAAGAAAACGTGGATTTCTACAATCGCACCTATTAACGCATGGAACAAATTCTTAAATATTTCCCAAACATTACCGAAGAGCAGCGGACTCAGTTTGCTGCTCTTTACGATTTATACACAGATTGGAATTCCAAGATTAATGTTATTTCACGAAAGGACATCCAGAACCTGTATGAACATCATGTACTGCATTCATTGGGTATTGCAGAAGTGCTGAATTTCAAGCCTGGAACCAAAATCATGGATTTAGGTACTGGTGGTGGTTTCCCTGGTATTCCATTGGCTATTCTTTTCCCGGAAAGTCAGTTCCATTTGGTAGACAGCATCGGGAAGAAAGTACGTGTAGCCAGTGAAGTGGCTCAAGCTATCGGTCTGAAAAATGTAACATTCCGTCATTGCCGCGCGGAAGAGGAAAAACAAAAGTTCGATTTTGTAGTAAGCCGAGCCGTAATGCCACTGGCAGATCTGTTGAAAATTATCCGCAAGAACATTGCGAAAGAGAACAAGAATGCTCTTCCAAACGGACTGATTTGCCTGAAAGGTGGCGAATTGGAGAAAGAGAAGGGAGCCGTAAAGGGTATTGTTGAAACAACAGACCTAAGCGAATATTTCTCTGAGGAATATTTTGAGACCAAGAAAGTAGTTTACGTTCCAATCCCTGTCTGAGACATGCTGACCATCAAGACTTTACCAGTTAACATGTTGCAGGAGAACTGCTACATTGTCAGTGATGAGACCGGGGAATGTGTCATCATCGACTGCGGTGCGCAATACCAGCAGGAATACAAAGCCATAGAACAATACATCAGCAGCAACAATCTGAAACCTGTACACCTGCTGAACACTCATCTGCATTTTGATCATGTGATGGGTAACCCTTTCATTCTGCGTACTTATCAGTTAAATACTGAAGCCAGTACACGCGACCAGTTCCTTTATGACAATGTGAGCGGTCAGTTCCGTATGTTCATGGGCATGAACTACACCGAGGACTTCCCTTGCATCATAGCCAAGGATCTGGATGAAGGTGACACATTGTGCTTTGGCTCACATACGTTCAGCATCATTGCTACACCAGGACACACTCCTGGCGGAATTTGTTTCTACTGTGCAGAAGAGAACGTGATATTCAGTGGTGACTCGCTATTTAGATTTAGCATCGGGCGAACCGATTTGGAAGGAGGAAGTACCAGTCAACTGATACAGGCACTGTCCCAGAAAGTTTTGACTTTACCGCCAGAAACAGTCGTTTATCCTGGACATGGACCAGCTACTTCGGTTGGTGAAGAACAGATGAATAACCCCTATCTATATTAAAAAAATCCCTTGAGCAAAAACTCAAGGGATTTTTCTATTTCTTAAGAGAGACCTTCAATCTCACCATTTACAATGTCGATTCGTTCAGCCTGAGGGCTCTTTGGCAATCCTGGCATACGCATGATTTCACCAGCGATTGCAACAATCATCTCAGAACCAGTATTGATGACAAAATCACGTACTGTAAAGTCGAAATCGGTAGGAACACCATATTTCTTCTGGTCATCAGAGAATGAATACTGGGTTTTAGCAATACATACAGGGAAGTGTTCAAGGCCCAAATCCTTAATACGCTGCAGTTTCTTCTTTGCTGCAGCCATGAAAATAACCTTGCGGGCACCATAAACATTAGTTGCCACCTTGGTAACCTTATCCTCGATACTCTCCTCATCAGCATACTGCAACTGCAATGGCTTTGAAGGATTCTCATCGATAGTCTTAACCACCAGCTCAGCCAGTTCTACTGCACCGGGACCACCCTCAACGAAGGCATTGTTGATAGCAAATCCAACTCCCATCTCTGCGCAATGCTGGCGAACCAGTTCCAATTCACTATCCTCATCAAATGCATAACGGTTGAAGCATACCACCACTGTCTGGCCGAAGCTCTGCAGATTCTTGATGTGCTTGTCCATATTACTGAAGCCCTTAACCAAACCCTCGGCATTAGGCAACTTGATACCATCCTGAGGGACGCCACCATGCATCTTCAATCCCTGGGTAGTAGCAACCAATACGGTCAGCTTTGGCTGCAAACCGCTCTTGCGACACTTGATATCATAGAATTTCTCTGCTCCCAAGTCTGCACCGAATCCGGCCTCAGTAATACAATAATCACCATAAGTCATGGCCATTTTGGTAGCAATAACGGTATTACATCCGTGAGCAATATTTGCAAAAGGACCGCCATGAACAAAGGCAGGAGTATTCTCTGTAGTCTGAACCAGGTTTGGATTGATAGCATCACGCAACAGAACAGTAATGGCACCAGCAACACCCATATCCTTCACAGTGAATGGTTTACCTTCTGAAGTGATACCCAGCAGGATGTTCTCAATACGGCGACGTAAATCCTCCTCGTCTTTTGACAGACACAGGATAGCCATAATTTCTGAAGCTGGAGTAATATCAAATCCGCTCTCCATAACCACACCGTTGGTCTTTGCACCCAAACCTGTCACAATATAACGGAGAGTACGGTCGTTTACATCCAGTACACGCTTCCACAGCACTTCCTTCATGCTGAAACCTTCCTCCTGATGCTGATAAATGTAATTATCCAGCAATGCAGAAATCATGTTATGAGCGGATGTGATGGCATGGAAATCACCTGTAAAATGCAGGTTGATCTTATCCATTGGCAATACCTGTGCGTATCCGCCGCCAGCAGCACCACCCTTCATACCGAAACATGGACCCAAACTTGGCTCACGCAATGCCAACACTGCCTTCTTGCCAATTTTATTCAAGCCCAACGCCAAACCGATGCTGACAGTAGTCTTGCCAATTCCCGCTTTAGTCGGGGTGATGGCAGTAACCAGAATCAGGTTGCTCTTGGCCACCTTATTCTCATCAATCTTGGTATGGGAAATCTTAGCGATGTGCTTTCCGTAACATTCCAACTCTTCTGCAGGAATATCAATCTTTGCTGCAACTTCTGAAATAGGCAACAGCGTGGCTTCACGAGCAATTTCTATGTCGGTCTTCATTCGTAATTAATATTAGTTTATTATACTTTGTGCAAAGATAGATTTTTTTTCCATTGTAAACAAATAAAAAAGGGATAAGCCCTAAGCCTATCCCTTTTTTTATATTACTTCAAGTTGTAAATCAACTCTCCTTCTACGTCCTGTGCATCGATCTTACCTTCACGAAGCAACCAGCCCAAGCCCAAGAACAGGTCCTTATCAGCCTTAATCTTTGCAGCTTTCTTCAAATCCTTCTGATTCAATCCTTCTTTACCTTCCAGAGCTGTCCAGATAGCACCTGCCAGCTCTCCTGCTTTACTCTCTAACATAATTTACTAGCATTATTGTTTAACAATCTATTGTGTATTAGCACTCTAATACCTTTTTTCTGGTGCAAAGTTAAGGAGAATTGTGCAAACCCATGAAGCTAACATGCAAAATTCCACACAAATATCATTATTTCTTGTTTAAAATCAATTCCTTTATTGGTTTTTTCGTACTTTTGTAACATGAAAGCATATATAATAATAGGTATGGCAGCCCTGTTATGCAGTTGCCAGAAATCATGGGAAGAGCGGTGTGCCGAGGAAGCGCAACGTATTACAGAAACAACTTGTCCACGTCAGATGCCTTATGACATTATCATGGACAGTATGACTTATGATGCCCAACTCAACCGATTCAATTACTATTACCGGGTAGCGGGTGAAAGAGATAAGCCTGAGATTTTCATTGCCGGCAAAGAGGAGATGCTGGAGTTGCTCAAGCAACAGTATGACAACAGCATAGAATTAAAGAAATACAAGGAGCACGGCATGTCATTTCGGTGCATCTATTATTCCGGAAGTACCGGACAGAACTATTTGGATTACGTTTGGGAGAATAATAAAAAATGAGGATGTTTAAACACCCTCATTTTTTATTTGTTTCAAAGCAGTAGCCAACTGATCCGGACAACTGGTGGGACGTCCGTTGCAACTGATGCCTTCCACCTTTGCTATAACGTCATCAACCTTCATGCCCTGCACCAGTTTACTGATGCCCTGCAAATTTCCATTACAACCACCCAGGAACTGTACGTTTTTCACGATACCGTCCTCAACCTCCAACTGAATCAGTTTGGAGCATGTGCCTTGTGTCTGATACTGGTAAATCATTACTCCTCAACCTCTGCTGGTTTCATATTGGTGTAAACAGTCTGAACATCGTCAAACTCCTCCAGACGCTCAACCATCTTATCGATAGCAGCACGCTGCTCCTCGGTTACTTCCTTCAAATCGTTTGGAATATAGGTGAAGTCACCACCAATCTCTTCGAAACCCTGCTCCTCCAAATGCTTCTGGATAACAGAATAGCTCTTAGGATCACCATAAATAGTGATGGTACCCTCCTCCTCATCGAAGTCCATATCCTCATCAACATTGTAATCTATCATTTCCAACAGGAAATCATCCATATCCATGTCAGGCTTAGCCTTGAAAGTGAAGATACACTTGTGGTCGAACAAGAAAGCCAAAGAACCGGTTGTACCCAGAGTACCACTGAACTTGTTAAATACTGAACGTACGTCTGCTACGGTACGAGTAGTATTGTCGGTCAAAGTATCAACAAAGACTGCAATACCGTGAGGGCCGTAACCTTCATAGGTAACGCCTTTGTATGCACTCTTATCCTTACCCAAAGCGTTCTTGATAGCGCGCTCAATATTGTCCTTAGGCATATTCTCACGCTTACAGGTAGCGATTACAGAACGCAATGTTGGGTTATTTTCTGGTTCTGGACCTCCGCTCTGTACTGCGATAGCAATCTGCTTGCCCAGGCGGGTGAAAGTCTTGGCCATGTGGCCCCATCTCTTCAGTTTAGTAGCTTTACGATATTCAAATGCTCTTCCCATTGGATTATATTTTTTAGTATTCTATTTTCAAGTAATAATTTATTAACGAAGCTTAGCGTCCAACTGCTTCTGCAGAGTGGTGATAATCTTATTCATGATAGCATCAACCTGCTTATCATTCATGGTCTTGGTAGCATCCTGCAGAACAAAGTTCACTGCATAGCTCTTCTTGCCAGCTTCCAGATTCTTTCCCTCATAAACATCGAACAGTTTTACTTCCTTCAGCAGTTTCTTCTCACAACTGTAAGCAATCTTCTCAATCTGAACGAACTCAACGCTCTTGTCCACCAACAATGCCAAGTCGCGGCTCACAGCAGGGAACTTAGGCAATTCGTAGTAAGTCACCTTATTATTCTTGATGGCCTTCATAACGTTCTTCCAGCAGATATCTGCATAGTAAACCTCATTCTCGATATCGAATGCCTTCAGTATCTTCTTGCTGATAACACCAAACTGTGCCAGTACCTTACCACCACGGTTCTGAATCTCTACACCCTTGGCATAGATATCGTTCTTGCTCTCTGCAAAGACGGTAGTGCCCAGATTCAGTCCCAGACGAGTGAAGATATTCAACAGATAACCCTTCAACTCAAAGATAGAAGAGTCCATATCTGCATGTGCCCAACTGCCACGGATACGCTTACCGGTCAACCACAATGCCATGTGGTCATCCTCATAATAAGCATCCAGAACATGCTTGATAACCTCAGGATCGGTGCTCTTGGAAACACCAGGTATAATATCTGCACACTTACGCTCCTCATTGAAACGGTAGCAATTGCCATACTCAAAGAAACGCAAATCAGCATTCTTACGGTTTGCATTATGTGCGATGCTCTCCAAACCACCGAACAGCATGGTCTGACGCAACACATTCAAATCGTTTGACAGAGGGTTCATCAGACGAACCAGATTCTTGCTTGGATAAGCCTCCAGATTGTCATAATAAGCAGCCTTAGTCAGTGAGTTATTCAAAATCTCATTGAAGCCGCAACCTACCAGCTGCTCAGCCACCAGGTTCATCAGCTTATTGCTCTTATCTGTATCACCCTTTACGCTGATACAAGACTTCAGTGAGGTAGGAATCTCAACGTTGTTGTAACCATAGATACGGAGAATATCCTCCACCACATCACAAGGACGCTGTACATCCACACGGTATGCAGGAACCTTCAGGGTTACACCCTCAGCATTCTCCTCAACAATCTTCATCTCCAGTGAAGTGACAATGCTCTTGATAGTCTCAACCGGAATATCCTTACCAATCAGCTTGTTTACATAATCATAGCTCAATTCTACGGTAAAGTCATCGATTGGTTTCAGGTTTACATCCTTAATCTCCATTGAGATAGTACCACCAGCCAATTCTTTAACCAGCATAGCTGCCTGCTTCAAGGCATATACTTGACCATGAGGATCAATACCACGCTCGAAACGGAAGCTGGCATCAGTACTCAAGCCATGACGGCGGGCACTCTTGCGAATCCAGGTTGGATTAAAATAGGCTGATTCCAGCAACACATCCTTAGTAGTCTCGTAAGTACCACTACCCTTACCTCCGAATACACCAGCGATACACATTGGCTCTTCAGCATTACAGATAGCCAGATCACGCTCGCTCAGTTTGTGCTCCACACCATCCAAAGTAACGAATGGGGTTCCTTCCGGCATAGCCTTCACTACCACCTTGCCTCCCTTGATCATGTCTGCATCAAAGCAGTGCAATGGCTGGCCATAAGCCATCATGATGTAGTTGGTTACATCCACAATATTGTTGATTGGACGCAAACCGATGGTGCGCAGTTTGTTCTGCAACCATTCTGGACTTTCCTTAACGGTAACACCCTTTACGGTAACAGCACAGTAACGTGGACAAGCCTCAGCATCCACCACCTCTACATCGATGTTCAAATCATTATTGTCTACAGCAAAAGCCTCATCCGATGGACGATGCAAACTGGTATCCTTTCCGTTCTGCTTCAGCCAAGCATACAGATCGCGAGCCACACCATAATGGCTGCAGGCGTCACTACGGTTTGGAGTAATATCCACCTCAATGACATAATCGCTCTCAATATGATAATACTCTGCTGCAGGAGTTCCAGGAACAGCATCTTCCGGCAACACGATGATGCCAGAGTGGTCATTGCCGATTCCAATCTCATCCTCTGCACAGATCATACCACAACTGTCGATACCGCGCAATTTTGATTTCTTGATGGTAAAGCTTTCTTCACCGTCATACAGCTTGGTTCCGATAGTAGCAACAACAACCTTCTGGCCTGCTGCCACATTGGCAGCACCACAAACAATCTGAACAGGTTCACCGCTGCCCAGATTGACGGTTGTTACATGCATGTGGTCAGAATTTGGGTGAGGTTCACAAGTCAGCACCTCGCCAATGACAATGCCTTCCAGGCCGCCCTTGATGGTCTGAACCTCTTCAACACCACCCACTTCAAGGCCTTCTGAGGTCAATGCAGCACCCACTTCTTCAGCGGTCATGTCAAAATCGACATACTCTTTCAGCCATTTATAAGAGATATTCATATCGTTACTTTTTTGTTATCTTTCAAAATTCCCGCAAAATTACAAAGATTTTTGCATATATAAGGTATAATACGGCGTTTTTTTCTAGAACGGAACTCCATTCATTGATCCACCGGCAAACGGATTGTCTTCTACGGGCATATCTGATGGAACAGCAGGACGCATTGCCGGCTGATTAGAATCACCACCATTCATCTTGGAATTGATTACCGAACCATGGCCAGAACCGAAGGAAATCTTCTCATCCTCCAAATTCATGAATCGGGTATATTCTCCCTTGAATCGGAGCAGCACCTCGCCCACAGCACCATTACGGTGTTTAGCGATGATAATCTGCGCCATTCCTCGCAGGTCACGACCCTTGTCGTCCTCATAAATCTTGTAGTATTCAGGACGATGGATGAAGCATACCATATCCGCATCCTGCTCGATGGCACCGGATTCACGCAAATCACTCAGCTGAGGTTTCTTACCCTCGGCTCCCTCACGGCTCTCCACACCACGGTTCAACTGGCTCAGTGCGATGATTGGAATATTCAGCTCCTTGGCCAGTCCTTTCAGCGAACGGCTGATGGTAGAGACCTCTTCCTGACGGCTTCCGTAACTCATACCGCTAGCGTTCATCAGCTGCAGGTAGTCGATGATGATAATCTTTACATCGTGCTCTCTAACCAAACGGCGAGCCTTGGTACGCAACTCAAAGATGCTCAATGATGGAGTATCATCCAGGAACAATGGTGCTCCTTCCATACGGGTGACACGGTTATCAAACTGAGCCCATTCGTGTGCCTCCAGCTGACCGGTTTTAATCTTCTTACTGTCTATCTCGCAGACATTACTCAGCAGACGGTTCATCAGCTGCAAGTTGCTCATTTCAAGCGAGAATACAGCTGTAGGGATTCGCATATCAATCGCCATATTCTTAGCCATACTGAGCACGAAAGCGGTCTTACCCATGGCAGGACGTGCAGCGATAATCACCAGATCGGAGGGCTGCCAACCGGTGGTGATGGCATCCAGGCTATGATAGCCGGAAGTCAATCCGCTCATACCGTCAGAACGTGCAGCAGCTTTCTTCAAAGCCTCATAGGCCTGATTGATGACAGGATCGATCTGGGTATAATCCTGTTTCATGTTGTTCTGACTGATCTCGAACAACCGGCCTTCAGCCTCCTGCATCAGTTCCAGAACATCGGTTCCTTCATCAAATGCTCCCTCACGGATACGGCTGGTATAAGTAATCAACTGACGTGCCAAATACTTCTGGGCAATCACCTGAGCATGAGCCACGATGTGTGCAGAACTGGCCATAGCTGTAGTCAGTTCTGCAATATAGAAGGGACCTCCAGCCTCCTCCAGATCTCCAGTTTTGGACAGCTGGTGCTGAACAGTGAGCATATCCACAGGTTGGTTGTTCAGATTCAGCGTCAGCACAGCCTTATAAATCAGCTGGTGGCGAACCTCGTAGAAGCTGTCAGGCTTCAGAATATCAGCAACTTGGGGATAGGCGTCCTGCTCCAATAGCAAAGCACCAATCACAGCTCTTTCCAATTCGGGGGCTTGTGGTGGCAGATGGCCTTCAGTATCAGCCATTAATTGTTCGGTTGACCGGTTACGTCGGGTATTCGTCTTGTAGTTTGTTGGCATTGACTTGTTTTGTGGCATAGTGCCTCTGTGAATGTCACAGAGGCACTAATTGATTATGGGGATAGTTTTTATTTCTTGAATTTGTCGGCATTCACTGTAGCCAGTTCCTTAATCTGAGGAAGCAGAGTGGTGAAATGCTCAGCCTGACCATGTGCATCCAATGAAGCCTGATCCTTCCAAGTCTCATAAATCATCAACTGGTTAGGACGAGTAACGCTCTCCAGCAGGTCATACTCTACCATACCGGCATCTTTCTGGGTACCAGCAACTAATTCCTTAGCCAACTTTACAACAGCCTCTTTCTGTGCTGGGTCATTTGGAACGATGTGGCAGTTTATACGGATAGACTCGCCTTCCATCTCCTGGCCAGCAACCTTAACGAACTGCTCAATAACCATCTCACCCTGCTCCTGAATCTTTGGAACCAGAGTAGTGAAATGATCAGCTGCAGAATGTGCATCAAGTGATGGCTGATCCTTCCAAGTCTCATAAATCAGCAAATAATCAGGACGGGTCAGGCTCTTGTACATATCGTACTCCATCACACCATTATCCTTCAAAGATGCCTCGATCAGCTGTTTTGCCAAATCAACGGTAGTCTCCACCTTAGCAGCCTCAACCTTAACAGGTACGTTCAAACGGATAAACTCAACCTCAGCAGCTGCTTCTTCTACTGGCTCTGCCTCAACAGGTTGAGCCTGCTTGCTGCCACATGCAGTCATTGCCAATGCTGCAATTGCAGCGATAAAAATTTTCTTCATTGCTCTATCTTTTTTGTTCTATGAATAATTGCGATACAAAGGTAGCGCATTTCGGGTATTTCTTAGCAAAAATCCGGCAAAAACTTCCGAAAGTTTTTTTTTATTGCTAACTTCGCCCTATGATTCTATATCCTAATGCAAAGTTAAATCTCGGACTCAATATTGTTGAGCGCCGTCCGGACGGTTACCATAACCTGGAGACCGTGTTCTATCCTATTCCACTATACGATACTCTGCAAGTGGAGCAGCAGGATGCCGATGTGCCCTACACTTTCCAAATGAATGGGAACACACTGGATTGTAATCCGGATGACAACTTGATTATCAAAGCCTTGAATTTATTGAAAAGCGAGGGATACCCAATTCCTTCCACCCGAATTATTTTGGATAAACAGATACCATCAGGTGCCGGTATGGGTGGCGGAAGTGCAGATGCTGCTTTCATGCTCAAGGCACTGAATGAGTTGTACCAGCTGGGGATAGCCCAAACCACACTTGAGGAATATGCTGCCCGATTGGGAGCGGATTGCGCCATCTTTATAAAGAATGAGCCTGTTTATGCGGAAGGAATCGGCAATATTTTCTCTTCCATCACCTTATCTTTAAAAGGGTATTATCTGGTAGTCATCAAACCCGACATTTTCATCTCTACCGGTAAAGCCTTTTCACAGATTAAGCCCCAATTCCCACAAAAGAATCTCAAGGATATCATCCAGATGCCTATCGGAACATGGCGGGAAACCATGGTCAATGATTTCGAGGGAAGTGTGTTCCCCCAATTTCCCCGATTAGCAGAATTAAAGCAGCAGTTGTATGACCATGGAGCCATCTATGCCGCCATGAGCGGAAGCGGAAGCAGTCTTTTCGGCATTTTTCCTGAACCTGTGGATTTGCAATCGCTGTTCCCCGACTGCTTCTACAAAGGTGTTATGCTATGACCTGCTCTGATCATAACTTATGACAAGGCCCGAAGATTAGTAATCCTCGGGCCTTGTCTTTAGTATTGTTCAATCATCAGGCTTCCTTAACCTGTCCTAATGTATCTTGCTTCAACGACTCCACATAGTCATTAATCTTCTGCAACTGCTTAGGAATGTCAATGCTCTGTGGACAGTGTGGGTTACAGGTCTTGCAACCGATACAATGATCGGCCTGACGCAATTTTGGCACACTACGGTCGTAACCTACCAGATATACCTGACGCAAACGACGATATTCAGGATCCTGCATATTCTCCGCAATATTACCCTGGTTTACACATTTATTATAGTGCAACAGGATGGCAGGAATATCCACACCGTAAGGGCATGGCATACAGTACTTGCAATCGTTACATGGAACGGTCTCATACTGATTGATCAGACCCGCAGTCTCATACAGGAAATTTATTTCATCCTCTGACAGTGGCTTGAATGGAGCGAACGAACGCAGGTTGTCCTGCAAATGCTCCATATAGGTCATACCACTCAGTACGCTCAGGATCTGAGGCATGGTACCAGCATAACGGAATGCCCAGCTGGCAGCACTCTTCTCTGGCTCACGCTGCTTGAGACGTGCTACGATATGATCGGGCAATTTGCTCAAACGGCCACCCAACAATGGCTCCATCACCACAACAGGAATGTTTCGCTTTGCCAATTCGCCATACAGATATTCTGCAGGAGTGTTGAAACCCTTGGCCAGTTTCCAATCGATATAGTTGTGCTGAATCTGAACGAAATCCCAATGATATTTGCCCTCGTCATGCAACTTCAGCAAAAAATCAAAGACAGCCACATCGCCGTGGAACGACCAGCCCAAATGGCGGATACGTCCGGCTTCGCGCTCCTTTACCAGGAAGTCCATCATGCCGTTCTCAATGAATCGGCGACTGAAAGCCTCCATACCGCCCATGCCCACGATATGCATCAGCAAGTAATCAATATAATCCACCTTCAGGTTCTTGAAGGAGCTGTAGTACATGTTCTTGGAGAACTCGATATCCGGATTGGACTGATTGGACAGCTTAGTCGCAATGTAGTACTTGTCACGTGGATAACGGCTCAGCGCAATACCCATGGCAGCCTCTGACTGTCCCTGAAGATATACAGGCGCTGTATCGAAATAATTCACACCATGCTCGATGGCATAATCCACCAAGGCATTCACCTGCTCCTGATCCACAATCTCACCCTCACCATTTGGATTTGGAATCATTGGCCAACGCATACAGCCATATCCCAGCAAGGATACCTTATCGTTGTCCAGGCTCTCAAATGAGCGGTATTCCATCTTATCGGTAGGGATAGGACTGGTTTCGGTGCCTGCAGGATCTATCGCATCAACAGAGCCATCCTGATTAGGCATGCAGCCCACCAAGGTAGTAGCACCGGTGGCTGCTGCCGCGCTGGCACCCAGTGTTTTGAGAAACTCTCTACGATTAATTTCTTTCATTTATCTGAACCCTTCTATTAAGGCATCATTAAATCATCTTATGTACCTCATGTCCCTCAACATAGATGGCTGAGAATGGACGAGAAGGACACAGGTTCTCACAAGTACCGCAACCGATACACTTTTCAATGTTGATAGCAGGAATCTTGATTGACTTCTCATCATTAGGATCAGAAGGAATCATCTGGATAGCATGAGCAGGACAATGACGCTCACAGTTGCCACACTCCTTTCCATCAGTCAATGGAACACAGTTTTTCTTAACCCATACAGCATGTCCAATCTGAGTACTGCTCTTGTCTTCCTTGGTAATCAACTTGATAGCACCGGTAGGACAAACCTCAGAGCAACGGGTACATTCAGGACGGCAGTAACCACGCTCATAGCTCATTTCTGGCTGCATCAGGGTCATCAGGTTGCTTGAAGGACGAAGTACACCATTAGGACACTCGGCAATACACAACTGGCAAGCGGTACAATGCTGAGCCAGATTACGTGCACTCATAGATCCCGGAGGGGTCAACTTGGTCTGACGGTCTGGAATCTGCTTATCTTCGATGATAGCCAAACCACCATCCACCTTCATTTCCTGAGCCTTAGCGATAGCAGCGCCAGTAGCCACAGCTGTAGCGGTGATAAATGCACGGCGGCTTGAATCCTCAGGCTTTCCATCACCGGCTGGTTTTGGAGCTACAGGACCCTTTGCAGGATGGCAATAGGTCAATGCACCGAAGCTACACTGTTCCAAACAGTTACCGCAAGTTACACAACGGCTGTAGTCAATGGTTGGAGCCTGACCTTTCTGAATATTGATAGCTGCTGCCTTACAGTTCTTGGCACACTTCTGGCAATTCTTACACTTGTCAGCATCGATATAAGGCTTCAGCCATGAGAAACGGGCAAAGAAACCCAAAACGGTACCAACTGGGCAGATGGTGTTGCAATAAGTGCGGCCACCTACACAAGCCAGAACAACTACAACCACCAGGCTGCAAATGGCTACGATCAATGTAGGAAGACCACGCATCCAATACTCAACGGTATAGAAATCATAATTTCCACGGCTCTCAGCAATGCCTGCCAACACGTTGTTTCCTGCAATGTAAACAGGCTGCAACAGATTGGTCACAATACGGCCGTAGCTGCTATAAGGTGCCAGCAAAGCTACCAAAGAACCTACGCCAGCAACAAGAGCGATTACAAAAACGGCCAAAACAGCATAACGGAGAATGGTCTTTGGCTTGGAATAGCTGTATGGATTCTTTTTCTTGAACAGACGTGAAACCCAAGCTACCACATCCTGGAACACACCCATAGGGCAGATAACAGAACAATAAATACGGCCGAAGACCAACGTCAACGCCAACAGAGCAATGATAACCACTACATTCAAGGCCAGAACAGCTGGCAAGAACTGTAATTTAACCATCCATCCGAAATACTCCTGAAGGGTTCCGGTGAAATCCAGGAACAGACCTGTAATCAGGATGAAGAATATTGCAGCTAATGCAATTCTGATTTTACGTAACATATATTATTTGTTTAATTTTACTGATTATTATGCTTTTTCCTCTACTTCCACACCTAATGTATTCTGGCGCAAAGCCTCAACATAGGCATTGATACGCTGCATCTCGCTAGGGATGTCGATTCGCTGTGGACACTCCTGAACACAATCGCGGCAACCGATACAATGATCGGCCTGACGCAATTTTGGAACACTGCGGTCATAGCCAACCAGGAAGATCTTGCGGGCACGCTCATAGTTTGAATCGGTAGCACTCTCAGCCAGATTTCCCTGATTTACACATTTATTATAATGCAACAGGATTCCAGGAATATCCAATCCATATTTACATGGCATACAATATTTGCAGTCATTACACTCAATCAATGGATATTTGTGAATCAGACCTGCAGCATCTTCCAGGAACTTGTTCTCGTCCTCTGTCAGCACTTTCAGTGGTGAATAGGTACGAAGATTATCCTGCAAGTGCTCCTTGTATGTCATTCCACTCAATACGCACAATACGCCCTCTGGTGAACCGGCAAAGCGGAACGCCCAGCTGGCAGCTGTTGCCTCAGGGTCACGCTGCTTCAAGACTGACAGCACATGATCTGGCAGATTGCTCAAACGGCCACCCAACAGCGGCTCCATGATAACAGCCATAATTCCACGCTTGTGCAATTCGGTATACAGATAAACACCATTGACGTTTCTTCCTACTGCCGCATGCTCCCAATCCACATAATTCATCTGAATCTGGACAAAATCCCAATGATACTTGCCCTCATCATGCAACTGCAACATATAGTCAAAGACCTTCACATCGCCATGGAATGAGAAACCCAGGTTACGGACCTTACCCAGACGCTTCTGCTCGGCCATAAAATCCAGCACACCACTATCGAAGAAACGGTGATTCAAGGTAGCCATACTGTCATCACCACCACCGATGGAGTGCATCAGGTAATAGTCAATATAATCTGTCTGAAGTTCCTTTAATGAGTTCTCGTACATTGCCTTGGAAAGGCGCAGCACCTCTTCTGGTGAGGCATCAGCAGGCACACGCTGATTACTCATCTTAGTAGCCAGGAAATAGCTGTCACGTGGATGACGGCTCAAAGCTATACCCATAGCATGCTCGGAATGTCCCTGGCAATAAACAGGTGCTGTATCAAAGTAGTTGATGCCGTGTGAAATCGCATGATCCACCAGTGCATTTACCTGTTCCTGATCAGGAATCTGTCCCTGTCCATCCGGATTGTCAATCATTGGCCAGCGCATACAGCCATAACCCAGGATTGAAACCTTGTCGTTTGTGTTTGGATTGACGCGATACGTCATCTGGCCTGAAGGCTCAGCATCAGTATAAGCCTTTGCATTTTCCTGAGCCATGGTGTCCTTCACATTGGTACAACCAGTCAGTGAAACACCTGCCACAGCTGCGGTACTTGCTCCCAGCGTTTTCAGGAAGTCTCGTCTGTTAATCTCCTTACTCATAGTTAATATTCGTTTGTTCAAATTTACAAAAACTGTTGAAAGGATGACTATCCATCCTTATTTGTCGATAAACGTGTTCGTTTTTATCCATTCTACGGATTATGCTACAAAATTATGAAAAAGGCACGAAACAGACACTAAATATATGTTAAAAAAGAAAAATTCATACATCAAGGCGATATGCACCAAACTTATCGCAGGTTTTATGTTTTTTGAACATTACGATAGTTGGTATTCCAATTATTATCACTAACTTTGCACCTCTATTAAAAAAAATCATTTTAAGATATGGCAACAACAGACGACAAGAAAATCATCTTTTCGATGGTGGGCGTTAGTAAGATTATCCCACAGAACCAGAAACAGGTATTGAAGAACATTTACCTCTCCTTCTTCTATGGAGCTAAAATCGGCATCATCGGTTTGAACGGTGCCGGTAAGTCTACCTTGATGAAGATTATTGCCGGTATTGATAAGAACTATCAGGGAGAAGTGGTATTCTCTCCGGGCTATAGTGTTGGCTATTTGGAGCAGGACCCAAAACTGGATCCGAACAAGACCGTTAAGGAGATTGTAATGGAGGGCGTTCAGTCTATTTATGACGCGCTGGCAGAATATGAGGAAATCAACAACAAGTTCGGTTTACCTGAATATTATGAGGATCCTGACAAGATGGATCAGTTGTTCCAGCGTCAGGCTGAGCTTCAGGACATCATCGATGCTACCGATGCATGGAACATTGACAGCAAACTGGAGCGTGCCATGGATGCGCTGCGCTGCCCACCAGAGGACCAGAACGTAGCCAACCTTTCCGGTGGTGAGCGCCGCCGTGTGGCATTGTGCCGCCTGCTGCTGCAGAAGCCTGATGTACTGTTGCTGGATGAGCCTACCAACCACCTGGATGCCGAGAGCATCGACTGGTTGGAGCAGCACTTGAACCAGTACGAGGGTACCGTTATCGCCGTTACTCACGACCGCTACTTCCTGGATCATGTAGCCGGTTGGATTCTGGAATTGGACCGTGGCGAAGGTATTCCATGGAAGGGCAACTACTCTTCATGGTTGGATCAGAAGACCAAGCGCATGGAGCAGGAAGAGAAGACTGCCAGCAAGCGTCGCAAGACCTTGGAGCGTGAGTTGGAATGGGTACGCATGGCTCCAAAGGCTCGTCAGGCTAAGGGTAAGGCCCGTCTGAACAGCTACGACAAGATGATGAATGAGGAGCAGAAGGAACGCGAGGAGAAACTGGAGATCTTTATCCCTAACGGTCCTCGTTTGGGTAATAAGGTTATCGAGGCTAACGGTGTACGCAAGGCATTCGGTGAGAAATTGCTGTTTGACAACCTGGAGTTCTGTCTGCCACCTAACGGTATCGTCGGTGTCATCGGTCCGAACGGTGCCGGTAAGACTACCCTATTCCGACTGATTATGGGATTGGAGAGCGTAGATGCCGGTCACTTCGAGGTGGGTGAGACCGTCAAATTGGCTTACGTTGACCAGCAGCATAAGGATATTGATCCTAACAAGAGTGTATTCCAGGTAGTTAGCGGTGGTACCGACCTGATGCGTGTAGGCAACCGCGACGTAAATGCCCGTGCTTATCTGAGCCGTTTCAACTTCAGCGGTGCTGATCAGGAGAAACTTTGCGGTGTGCTGTCAGGTGGTGAGCGCAACCGTCTGCATCTGGCTATTGCTTTGAAAGAGGAAGGCAACGTGCTGCTGCTGGATGAGCCTACCAATGATATCGATGTAAACACTCTTCGTGCACTGGAGGAAGGTTTGGAGAACTTTGCCGGATGTGCCGTGGTTATCAGCCACGACCGCTGGTTCCTGGACCGTATCTGTACTCACATCCTGAGTTTTGAAGGCGACAGCAAGGTGGTATTCTACGAGGGCAGTTACTCTGATTATGAGGAGTATAAGCGCCGCATGAATGGTTATGAAGAGCCTAAGCGCGTTCGCTACCGCAAATTGATGGAAGACTAAAATAACAATTGACAATTGATAATTGACAATTGACGGTTTATGCTCATTAGTTTACTGAAACTCATCTTTGGCGCAGCGTTCATCCTTATCGGTGCTGACCTGTTGACCAGCGGAGCCACTCAGATTGCCCGACGTTTCAAGGTGTCCGAATTGCTAATCGGATTGACGGTTGTGGCATTGGGTACTTCCCTGCCCGAACTGACCGTGTCCTTGCTTTCGGCACTTGAAGGCAAGGCCGAGATGGCGGTGGGTAACGTTATTGGCAGCAACATATTCAACACGCTGGTCATTTTGGGTGCCACAGCCCTGATTTGTCCGGTACGGGTTTCTAAACAGGTTATCGCCAAGGACATCCCCTGGAGCATTCTGGCTGGTCTTATCCTGCTGATTGTGGCTTCCGGACATTTCATCAATGGAGATGTGAACAATGTCATCACCCGCCAGAGCGGATTGCTGATGTTATGTCTGTTCTTCGTCTTCATTTATTATACCATTCTGGTTGCCAAAGCCGAGAATACAGAGAGTGACGATGAGGAGGAATCCATTCCGTTCATGCCGGTTTGGAAAATTCTGCTGTTCCTGGTAATAGGCATCTGCGGTCTGGTGTTCGGTGGTGATGCGTTTGTGGATGGAGCATCGCAACTGGCTTTCCTGATGGGATTGAGCGAATCGTTTGTGGGCATTACCATTGTGGCCGCAGGAACCTCGCTTCCCGAATTGGCCACATCGGTGGTAGCAGCGCTGAAGCATAAATCCGGCATGGCCATCGGAAACGCCATCGGTAGTAACATATTTAATATATTCCTGATTTTAGGTGTCAGTTCCAGCATCACCCCATTGAGCATGGGCAGCATTACCATTGTCGATCTGCTGGTGCAACTGCTCTGTTGCGTCATCGTATGGTTCTTTGCCCGCACCTCGTATACCCTATCCCGTATCGAGGGTGCCTTACTGCTGCTCATGTATGGCGGATATATGACTTATTTGCTGATACCCGTTTTATAACCCCTAAGAAATGATAACAGTTTCCAATTTAGCCATTCAGTTTGGCAAGAGAGTTCTTTATAAAGATGTAAATCTGAAATTTACCAACGGCAACATTTATGGTGTCATCGGTGCTAACGGTGCCGGCAAGTCCACCTTCCTGAAAGCCATTTCCGGTGAGTTGGAGCCTACCAAGGGTACCGTAACCTTAGGTCCGGGTGAGCGTTTATCCGTATTAAGCCAGGACCACTTCAAATTCGACAACATGACCGTACTGAACACGGTTCTCATGGGACACACTCCGCTGTGGAATGTCATGCAGGAGCGTGAGGTGCTCTATGCCAAGGAGGATTTTACCGATGCCGATGGTATCCGCGCCAGTGAGCTGGAGGAGAAATTTGCCGAGATGGACGGTTGGAATGCCGAGAGTGATGCTGCTGCCCTGTTGAGCGGTTTGGGCATCAAGGAAAATCTGCACCATCAGATGATGGCAACCTTGAGCGGTAAGGAGAAAGTGCGTGTCATGTTGGCACAGGCCCTGTTCGGAAACCCGGACAACCTGTTGCTGGATGAGCCTACCAACGACCTGGATATGGATACCGTAACCTGGTTGGAGGAATACCTGAGCAACTTTGAGCATACCGTTCTGGTGGTGAGCCACGACCGTCACTTCCTGGATAGTGTCTGCACCCACACCGTGGATATCGACTTTGGTAAGGTGAACCTGTTTGCCGGCAACTATAGTTTCTGGTACGAGAGCAGCCAGTTGGCTTTACGTCAGGCTCAGAACCAGAAGGCTAAGGCCGAGGAGAAGCGCAAGGAGTTGGAGGAGTTCATCCGCCGATTCAGTGCCAATGTGGCGAAGAGTAAGCAGACCACCAGCCGTAAGAAGATGCTGGAGAAACTGAATGTCGAGGAGATTCAGCCAAGTAGCCGTAAATATCCTGGTATCATCTTCACCATGGATCGTGAACCGGGCAATCAGATTCTGGAGGTCAATGACCTGAAGGCTGTCAACGAGGATGGTACTGTATTATTTGATAAGGTGAGCTTCAATGTTGAGAAGGGCGATAAGGTGGTGTTCCTGAGCCGCAACCCTAAAGCCATGACTGCATTGTTCGAAATCATCAACGGCCATCGCCAGCCGGATGCCGGTGACTTTAAGTGGGGTGTTACCATCACTACGGCTTATCTGCCTGTGGATAATACCGATTTCTTCCAGAGCGACAAGAACCTGGTGGAATGGTTAGGCCAGTTTGGCGAGGGCAACGATGTTTATTTCAAGAGTTTCCTGGGACGCATGCTGTTCAGCGGCGAGGAGGTTTTGAAGAAGGTGAACGTATTGAGTGGTGGTGAGAAGATGCGTTGTATGATTGCCCGCATGCAGCTGAAGAACGCCAACTGTCTGATTCTGGATACTCCTACCAACCATCTGGATTTGGAAAGTATCCAGGCATTCAACAATAACCTGAAGTTATATAAAGGTAATGTGCTGTTTGCCAGCCATGACCATGAGTTCATCGAGACCGTGGCCAACCGTATCATCGAACTGACACCAAACGGTATGATTGACAAGATGATGGAATACGATGAGTACATCACCGATCCACATATTCAGGAGATGAAGAAGAAGCTCTACGGAGAGTAACCATAAAAAAGGGAGGCGATGAACCTCCCTTTTTCTTTATGCTAAAGCTGCTTTTATCTGATCCAAAGCCTGCTTAATGATGCTTCGTGGTGCACCCACATTCATACGCATGAAACCGGAACCGCCCTCGCCAAACATAGCACCGTCATTGAATGCCACACGGGCCTTATTGACAAACAGGTCGAACAGCTCGTCGTGAGTCAGGTTCAGTCCTCTGCAATCCAGCCATACCAGGAACGAAGCTTCAGGACGAAGTGCCTTAATCTGTGGCATGTTTTCCTTCAGATAGTTCTCCACAAACTCCACATTGCCTTCCACATACTTCAGCATCTGCTGGCGCCACTCTTCGCCTTCCTTAAAGGCGGTCATGGTTGCTATGTCTGCAAAGAAGGTGCTCATACTCAGTTCATTGGCCTCAATCCAGTTGAAGAATGTCTCACGAATCTGATTGTTAGGAACAACGGCATACGAACTCACAATACCCGCGATATTGAAGGTCTTGGATGGGGCGCCGAAGGTGATGCTGCATTGTGCAGCCTCTTCACTGACGCAGGCAAACGGAATATGCTTCTTTCCCCAAAGCGCCATGTCGCAATGAATCTCATCCGAAATAACCATGATGCCGTTTTGGCTACAGATGTGTGCCAAGGTCTGCAGGGTTTCCTTATCCCACAGGATACCGGCAGGATTCTGAGGGTTACTGATAATCATCAGTTTAGCTTTAGGCTCTGCTGCAATCAGTTGTTCCAGTTGCTCAAAGTTCATCTTATAGGAGCCGTCAGCCTGCTCCACCAGCGGATTAAACAGCACCTCACGCTTATTGCCCTGAGGGGTCAAGCGGAAAGGATGATATACCGGTGGCTGAATGATTACCTTCTCATCTTCTTTCAGGAAAACATTGACTACAAATCCGATTCCCTTGACAATACCGGGAATGAAGGTCATCCATTCCGGTTGGGTCTTCCATCCGTGATGGTCTTCTATCCATTTGCATACTACCTGCCAATACTCAGGATCGGGCATGGTATATCCAAAGACCGGATGTTCCAGGCGCTTCTTCAGGGCGTCAACAATGAAAGGCGGTGTGGCAAAGTCCATATCAGCTACCCAGAGCGGCAACAGGTCCTCACGTCCAAAGAGGTTCTTCAGTTCACCATATTTATATGTACCGGTTCCCCGGCGGTCTATCACTTCGTCAAAATTGTATTTCATGATATGATAAAAGAAAAAAAGCATCCGTTTCCGGATGCTTTTGATATTAATATGCTCGTGCAATCAATACTCTGCGGTGAGATGGCTTTCCGGTTACCATATCTACGCCTTCCTCATCTGGATAGCCGAATGGCACGCAGCGGATAGTAGCCTTTGTCTCTTCCTTGATCTTGGCCTCGGTCTCTGCGGTACCGTCCCAGTGGCACAGGAAGAAACCACCGTTCTCAATCTTCTCCTTGATCTCCTCGTAGCTGTCCACCTTCTGGATGCGTGCGTCACGTGCAGCCTTTGCCTTCTCGAAGATATTCACCTGAATATCCTGCAGCAACTGCTCTACGTATGCCTCAATGCCCTCCAACTGGCGGGTTTCCTTCTCCAGAGTATCACGGCGCATTACCTCAACAGTACCGTTCTCCAAATCGCGGGCACCCATTACCAGACGTACTGGCACACCCTTCAGCTCGTAATCAGCAAACTTGAAACCTGGACGCTTGTTGTCAGCATCGTCATACTTCACGCTGATGCCCTTGGCACGCAGGTTAGCAACGATAACATTAGCCTTCTCTGAGATAGCAGCCAACTGATCGTCACCTTTATAAATAGGTACGATGACTACCTGAATTGGAGCCAACTTTGGAGGCAGCACCAGACCGTTGTCATCACTGTGAGTCATGATCAGGGCACCCATCAGACGGGTTGAAACACCCCAAGAGGTAGCCCATGCATAATCCAGCTTGTTCTCTTTATCTACAAACTGAACCTCGAATGCCTTGGCAAAATTCTGACCCAGGAAGTGGCTGGTACCGCTCTGCAGAGCCTTACCGTCCTGCATCATAGCCTCGATGGTATAGGTATCCAGAGCACCGGCAAAGCGCTCGGTC
>JAZQPA010000077.1:0-8128 GCA_045628125.1 Bacteroidaceae bacterium | reverse complement strand
AATGCGTCAGTGGGACAACAATGGCGTTTGTCCTGTGGCTGATTCTGAATCGTATATTACAAACATCTTGAAAAATGTGGTTCCCGTAGCCGAGGAAAACGGTTTGTATCATGAACAGCAGGAATTACAGGAACTATCGGTAAAATTAGGTTTTCCTGAGGATTATAAGAAACTCAAGAAACTGCTTATTGATTCCGAGATGTCGTGCGAGATGGTTTTCCGTACCTTTGCCCTGCCCATCCGTTCCATGCTGGACGAATTGGGCATTGAGTACGATTTTAAGTATCGCATGAAGTCTGTCTATAGTATTTGGCGTAAAATGCGCAATGATCATAAGGAGTTTGATGACGTGTACGACCTGTTTGCCACCCGCATTGTCTATAAGCCTAAGCCGGTCATCGAGCCGCTTCCTATGGCTCCGCAGAACAGTGTGGACCAGAATGCTGAGACGGCAGCGGCAAAAGAATACCAGTTGCAGCAGATGGATCCTGAGCGTTTTTACTGCTGGCGTATCTATACCATCATTTCCATGCTTTACCGCATTCATCCAGACCGTATCAAGGATTGGGTCACTAATCCTAAGCCATCAGGCTACAGGGCCCTTCAGATGACCGTCATGGGGCCTGACTGCAACTGGATTGAGATTCAGATCCGTTCCGAACAGATGGATTATGATGCCGAGCAGGGTGTGGCTGCTCACTGGAAATATAAACAGGAATCAAATGCGATGTAATAAATCAGGGCTGGGTAATCACCCAGCCCTGAATGTTATTCTTTCCGTGGGGGATGTGCCTCGCGATAGAACAGTATGGAACGGACGATGAACAGGATAATACGGATAATTTTTTTCATAGACTTTTTTTATAAATAGGTTTTCCCTCCCAGAGACCGGCGGGCTGGAGGTCTTCGTACTCCAGCATGGTGTCCAGACAGGGACATTGTTTGATGTACTCGTCAGGGGTAATCCGGCCATCATCATTCAGATCGGGACTGAGGTCGCGGTGACCGAGGATGATGGCTTTGTTCCGTCAGACAAAATCATTGTCATTGCAAAATGCAGCAAGAAAGGAAATGAACCGATTGAATATTAGTGAGAATTTTAATGTAGCAGATTAATAAGCTGTAGAATTGAATCATAAGAAAAGGCTCCAGAAATGGGGCCTTTTTCTTATGTTGACATAAATGGCGGAAAACAATCATAAATGAACGGTCTATTCCTTTATGATTTATATAAACCGTGTAACACCGATTAATTTATCGGGTTTTCCATCGGTGTCAAAGCTTTCGATGCATACATAGTGAAATTTTTGGCCAAATGTGTGGCTTTATTGTGGAAAAAGGAGTATTTTTGCGTTATGAGTGAAAATGAGCGCCCGCATTTGTGATGAAGGAAACATTAAAACTGACAAATGACATCAATGAGATTCCCCTTTTGGGTGAATGGGTGGAAGGTTTAGGTGAACAGCTAGGTCTGCCGGCAGATAAGGTGTTCAGTCTGAATCTGGCTCTGGAGGAGGCTGTGGTTAACGTGATGAACTATGCCTATCCTGACCAGACTGGTATGCCTATTTGCCTGACAGCGGATGATACGGAAGGCTCCTTACGCTTTATTCTGGAAGATCAGGGAGTGCCGTTCGACCCTACACAAACCGAGAATCCGAATATCACGCTGGATGCCATGGAACGACCAATAGGAGGGTTAGGCATCTTTCTGGTGAACCAGCTGATGAGTTCGGTCACTTATGAATATAGGAACAACCGCAACTGTCTGACCATGACGATGTAAATAAGATAAAACAAAATATAGAAAATATGACACTGGAAATTTCAGAAAACAAGGGTACAATGCTTGGTGTGCTGAGTGGAAGACTTGATACAGCCGCTGCACCTCAGTTTGCACGTGATCTGCAACCACTAATGGACAATGCAGACAAGCATATTGTTTTGGATTGCTCAAACCTGGAGTTTATCTCATCATCAGGCTTGCGTCTGTTTCTTTCTCTGCGTAAGCAGACCATAGCCCAGCATGGTGATGTGACCATTAAGGGGGTATCTCCTGAAGTGAAGCAGGTATTTACCATTACAGGATTTTACTCTCTGTTTAATTTTGAGTAATAAAAAAGGCTGGTTTCATCCAGCCTTTTTTTATGTTACATTTGGGTAAAGTCTTTGGCCAGTCCGCCTTCACTGGTCTCTTTATAGAGAGACGGCAGGTCATGACCAGTCTTTTTCATCACATCCACCACCTTGTCAAACGATACACGGTGAGTGCCGTCGCTGAATGCGGCATATGTGTTGCAATCCAGGGCACGGGCAGCAGCATACGCATTGCGCTCGATACATGGAATCTGAACCATACCGCAGATAGGGTCACAGGTCATACCTAAATGGTGTTCCAATCCCATTTCTGCAGAATATTCTATTTGGGCAGGACTACCTCCGAATAACTGGCTTGCAGCACCTGCTGCCATGGCACAGGCTACACCTACCTCACCCTGACAACCTACCTCGGCTCCCGAGATACTGGCATTCTGCTTCACAACATTACCGATGAGGCCTGCGGTAGCCAAGGCTCTCTTAATGCGCATATCGCTGATGCTTCTGCTCTTCCACATGTGGTACAATACACCGGGCAGTACACCGCAACTGCCACAGGTAGGAGCGGTAACAATTTTTCCGCCTCCGGCATTCTGCTCGCTAACAGCCAGTGCATAGCTGAAAATCAAACCACGGCTGCGGGCATTAGCCTGATAGCCTGCCGCTTTGATAAAGTAGGAATTGGCTTTTCTCCGCAAGTTTAATGGGCCAGGCAGCACACCCTCATTGTCAATGCCTTCCTCGACAGAGGTACGCATCACATCCCACACTTCCTGCAGGAATTCCCAGATTTCCTTACCCTCGCACAGTTCTACGTATTCCCAATAGGTGCGTCCGGTACGGTTGCACCACTGCAGGATATCGGTCATGTAGTTCATGTCATAAATCTCAGGGCTGTCAGCATTATGGCTGTTCTCCTCGGCCAAAGCTCCTCCGCCTACACTGAATACGGTCCACTCATCGGTGGATTCTCCCTGCTCGTTGAGGGATTTGAATGTCATGCCGTTGGGATGAAAAGGCAGGAACACCGTAGGCTTCCACACAATGGTGGTAGGAGCATGGGGTTCCAATGTATCCAGAATAGCCACATCGGTCAAGTGGCCTTTTCCAGTGGCTGCCAGGCTTCCGAAAAGAGTCACTTCAAAAGCTTTGGCTTCGGGATGTTTTGTCAGGAAAATCTCTGCAGCCTTACGGGGACCCATAGTGTGGCTGCTGCTGGGGCCTGTACCTATTCTGTACAATTCTCTGATACTTTTCATGGTTGTTTGTTTTCTATGTCCGTACAAAGATAAACAAATTGTTGCATTCCTTGAAAGAAATTCTTACTTTTGCATGATTAAAAACCAGAAGCACATGCTTACACTCGATTTATATCAGACACTTGCCGTGGCAGTGGTAGCCTTATGGGTTGGAAACTTGCTGAAAAAAAGAATTCCCATTCTGGCTCATTTCTGCATCCCCTCACCTGTTATCGGTGGCTTATTGTTCGCCTTATTATCTCTGTTTGGTTATTTGACCGGTTGGTTTGTCTGCAGTTTTGATGACACGATGAAGCAGGTCTGCATGGTGTTCTTCTTCACTTCTGTGGGATTCCAGGCCAATTTTAAAACAGTACGTCAGGGTGGTCGCCCTTTGGTATTGTTGGTAGCACTGGTGGCCTTCATGGTGGTGGTGCAGAACATTGTGGCCGTGTGTATAGCCAATGGCATGGGGCTGAATAGCCTGATAGGTATGACAGCAGGTTCCATTCCTATGGTGGGCGGTCATGGCACATCGGGTGCATTTGGTCCTGTACTGGAGGAGATGGGTGTTGCTGGTGCTACTACGCTGACTACAGCTGCCGCAACCTTTGGTCTGGTGGCAGGATCGCTGATTGGCGGTCCTATCGGCGAACGCCTGATAGAGCGGCACAATTTGCTCAGCACTGCCTCAAACGATGTGGATGCCATTATTCAGGAGAGTCATACCGATCATCATGATTCTGCTTACACCACTGCCGTATTCCAGATGATTGTAGCGGTGGGTATTGGTACATTGGTCAGTTATGCATTATCTTTGACCGGAATGACATTCCCAATTTATATGGGCGGCATGATTGTTGCCGCAATTATGCGTAATTATAGCGAGTATACCCATAAGTTGGATATACCGATGGACCAGATCAGTGATTTGGGCGGTATTTGTCTTTCGCTATTCTTGGGTATAGCCATGGTCACCTTGCGCTTGTGGGAGTTGGCAGAGTTGGCTCTTCCGCTGGTGGCAATGCTGTCGGTTCAGCTGATAATCATGATTCTCTTTGCTTACTTTGTGGTGTTCCGTGTGATGGGCAGGGACTATGATGCCGCTGTGCTTACCTCCGGTTTCTGCGGATTTGGAATGGGAGCGACTCCTAATGCCATGGCCAATATGCAGGCCATTTGCGATAAGTACCAGCCATCCATAAAGGCCTACCTGTTGATTCCTATTGTAGGTAGTATGTTTACCGACTTTGTGAACAGTGTGATTGTGACCTTCTTTATCAATCTGCTGAAATAAAATCAGCGTACGGTCAGTTCGGTAAGCAGATGCTGGGCATCGCCCCATTTATCCATCATAAAGAGAACATAACGGATATCCACACTGATACATCGCTGAAGCTGGGTGTTGAAGGCAATGTCGCTGCTCATAGCCTCCCAGTTTCCGTCAAATGCCAGACCTATCAGTTCTCCTTTTCCATTGAATACCGGTGAACCGCTATTGCCGCCGGTAATGTCATTGTTGGTAAGGAAACAAAGCTGAAGATCCTTGCTCTTACTGTCGCGGTAGCGTCCGAAATCAGCTTTTTCCATCAGGGTTTTGATACTTGGAAGCAACTCATAATCCTTATTGGTGCTAGCGGTTTCTGCTTTATTCAACAAGCCGTCAGGACCGCAGTAAATGCCACTGTTCTTTCCGTTGTTCATCGTGTAGCTCTGAACGGTTCCAAAACTCATTCTCATAGTGCTGTTGGCATCGGAGTAATAGGCCTGAGACTGGTCCATCTCGCGCAATGCGGCATTCAGCAACCGCTCGTTCTCATCGATGGCTAAGGTAGAAGCATACACCTGGTGCTGTAGTTCCTGAATCTTGACAAAGACATCAATCATGATGTAGATGATAGGATCCTCATTGGCTGCCTGCATATCATCGGACTGAATCATGTCCACCAGTTTCTCACGACTCACCAGCATGCTCTGGTTATAGACAGAATCGGCATAGGCTTGGTAGTTACCGTCGTATGCATTATCAATAATGGAGTAGAAATCGGGCAGATATTCTTCACTGGAGAACGTGTCCCGATAAAACTTGAGCATAGCCACGAAAACTTCCTTGTCAAGGTCTATATCGATGTCCTTATAGCTGTCCAGAAGATCGGAAAGGGTTTGTACTGCATCCGGGTTATCTTCCGAGAAATCGGTACGCAACAGCAAGGCTGCATTCCGGAGCACGTCACTGGCATTCACAAAACTCTCATACATGAAATAGAATGGTTTGTTGACCTGTGAGCGTTCAGCATAGGCTTTGGCCAACTTTTCTACTATGCCACTGTATTTCTCCTTGCGGCGGGCATCCTTGGCAATCCACTCGGCCAGTTCCTTCTCCGTTTTATGCTTTTGCTCCAGAATGCCCAGCTTGGCGATGCTCTCGTTCATACCGATGGAATTTTTCCAATAGTTGGAACTCTCGGCATACTTGGAGTCATACATGATGCGGATGTTGGTATTGGCATCCATGGCTTTTCTCCAGATATCTTGCTTTAATCCACGTACCTGAATCATGGATTCATTCATGCCTGTCATTCTTTCCTCAATACCATACGAGGACAGGTAACGGATAGTCTGACCGGGATAACCCACTGTCATGCTGAAGGTTCCTTCCTGATAGCCTTGAAGCGAGACCGGAGCATAAGTAGACGGATGATAGGGAACATTGGCCTCGTCAAACTCAGCCGGTTCGTTATTGGCATTGGCATAGATTCGGAAGATGCTGAAATCACCGGTGTGGCGTGGCCATTCCCAGTTGTCCGAATCACCTCCAAACTTACCTACACTGCTGGGGGGAGCAAAAACCAAACGCACATCCTTGTAATCACGGTACACCGAGAGGTAGTATTCATTACCCTGGTAATAGGGTGATACTACGGCATTCAGTGAAGAATCACCCTGAATGGCCTCATTCTGAATCACGGTACATACCGAATCCACAATCTCTTCACGCTGTTCTTCCGATGCACCGGCAGGAACCGCACTCAGCACACGGCTGCTGACATCAATGGTGCGCAGCAGGAAACTGACAAATAATCCGGGATTAGGCAGTTCCTCTTCCCGGGTCTTGGCAATGAAACCTTCCTTCAGGTAATCATTCTCAGTTGACGAATGCTGCTGGATGCGTTCAAATCCGCAGTGATGATTGGTGAAAACCAAACCGTCAGGACTGACCACCACACCTGTACAAAAACCGCCGAAACTGACCACAGCGTCTTTCAGTGAAGCTCCGTAGGGGTTGTACAGCTGATTCTGGTTCAGTTGCAGTCCCAGGGCTTGCATCTGCTTGACCAATGGGGCTTTCAGGTTATTGAGCATCCACATGCCTTCATGGGCATGAATAGCAAATACATGAAGAAGGAGAATAAGGATTGCGGTTGTTTTTTTCATTTCTTTTGTTATTTGAAATACTTACCGATGACAGGCAAGTTCTTTAATGGAAAGTCTTTCTTGACGGTGTAGAAGACAAAGATCAGAAGCAGTAGAGTATTGATACCCATACGTACCCACATGTTGCCTGTCGGCAGGTTTTGGCTGATGCTGAACAGCAGCAGAGCCAGCAGAACATACATGCTGATGCTCTTCAGGTCATAATGAATAGGATACTTCTTCTGCCCTACGAAATAAGAAAGAAGCATGGCTGTGGCATATCCGGCAAAACCTCCCCACGCGCAGGCGATATAACCTAGCTTTGGGACGAAAATGACATTAACCAGAATCAGTACCGTGCATCCTGCCAGAGAGAAAATTGCTCCCCATTTAGTCTCGTCAATCAGTTTATACCAGAAACTCAAGTTAAAGTAGATACCCATCATGATTTCTGCTGCCATTACAATAGGAATGACGCGTAAACCCTCCCAATAGTCGGAACCAATCAGGTATTTCAGGATATCCATGTAGAACACAACACATAGGAAAGCCAAAAGGGTGAAGATAATAAAGAACTTCATGGCTTGTGCATACATGATTTTAGAGTCCTTGTCTTTCGATTTACCAAAGACAATAGGCTCATAGGCAAATCGGAACGCCTGAGTAATCATGGCCATAATCATGGCAATCTTGCTGGCAGCACCATAGATACCCAACTGTACGCTTCCGTCTTCTGGACGCAGGTAAGGAAATAGAATCTTATCTGCTGTCTGATTCAAAATTCCGGCTAAGCCCAGGATAACCAATGGGGCAGAATAAACCAGCATTCTTTTCCATAATGCAGTGTTGAATTTCCAGTTATGTGCTGTAATCTCAGGCCACAGCCAAACTGTAATGCTTGCTGTACATAGCAGATTTACACCAAAAGCATAACCTACACCGATACCAGGGCGGTAAATCTGGCCGATAATATCGGGATAAAGTTCATACAGGTCAGGGAACCAGACAAAATAGCACAAATTAAGCAGAATGTTCATGATGATGAACAGAAGCTTTAATGATGCAAATTTGATGGCTCTGTTCTGATAACGCAAATAGGCGAAAGGAATGGCCTGGAAAGCATCAATGGCCACACAGCAAAACATCATACCGATGTATTCCGGATGCTGTGCATAACCCATTGCGCCAGCTATGGGCTGCAGGAAAGTCAGCACCAGTACCACAAACAGCAGGCTGCTCATTCCCACCGACATCAAAGTGGTGCTGTAAACCTCCATGGGCTTCTCTCCCTCTTTGTTGGCAAAGCGGAAGAAGGTGGTCTCCATGCCGTATGTCAGCAACACCATCAGTAATGCCACATAGGCGTAGACATTGGTTAT
>JAZQPA010000076.1:0-9748 GCA_045628125.1 Bacteroidaceae bacterium | reverse complement strand
AGCCTCTCTTACATAATTGTTGTTCATCATGTACTCGAACATAGGCTGGAAACTGATCATCTCGGCCATCATGAACGCACCGTTATGGTGAACGTCATCGCCATGATACCAGTCGGTTACAGGAGCCTGAGGAGATACAGCCTTCATAGCTGGGTGACCACTCAAACCACCCATAGTGGTATAGAAACCAGGGTAAGAGATACCGTACTGACCGATACAGCCGTTGTTGTTGGTGTTCTTCACCAGCCACTCACAGGTATCGTAGGTATCGCTAGCCTCGTCGGTCTGGCCTACGTTCTTCTCTGCCTTCTTGTTCAGCTTCTTGTTCTCGATGAATGGACGGATATCGTCAAACTCGCCTTCAGACATGTTCTTACCGCGAACATCCTGGAAAACGAAGATATACTTGTTGTCAACATAAGGCTCCACGCTGGTTGAGGTGATGCCTGAGCGTGAAACACCGTAGCAGGTACGCTGCATCAGGATAGGGTGCTTTGTGCTCTTGTCGTTTGGCTCATAGATAACGGTAAACAGTTTCACACCATCGCGCATGGTGATGTAAACCTCAGAACGGGTATAGTTGTTCTTAACCCACTCCTGGTTGTACTTTGGCTGCTGTGCAAACACAGAAATGCTCATGGTTACACAGAGCAGCATGAATAATAATTTTTTCATCTCTTATAGCTTTAAAAATATTTGATCAAATGTCGTGCAAATTTACTCTTTTTTATAATAAGGTGGTAAATTTTAAGAATGAATCTGCTGATTCGGAGCCTACTTTATCCTAAATTGCAAAAAAAGGCTAATAACAGCCCTGATTGTTTAAACAAACTATCGTTCCGACTCTATTTTGTAGGTAAAACTGTCGGCTCTGTAGAATCCTATATTGTATTCGATAGGCTTACCGTCCACATCGTATACAAAGCGTTTGCGCACCAGCAATGGCTCATTGGCGCTGGTTTCCAGCTTATCGGCCAGCACATCGCCTGCCAGTCGGGCTGAGATTTCCTCCACACTGGTCTTTACCACCACTCCGAAATCACGCTCCAGCAATTCGTACAGCAGTCCGGAATAATTCTCCTCACCGGTTAGCGGCAGACTTGGATTAAAGTAGGAGATGAAGTACACAAACGGATATTCCTTGTTGCCTCTCAGTCGTTCCAGCACTACACATTTCACGTTGCTTCCTTCCTCCAATTCGAAGAATTGACTGATCTCCTCATTAGGACGTTTCAGTGAAACATGCAATTCAAAATTGCGCACTTCCACACCTAACTTTTTCATTTCTTGCGAGAAACTGAGCCAGTTCTTCACGCCACCCTTAATGGCTTTCTTCACCACCTTGGTACCGTAACCTTTCTTGCGCACCAGCAGTCCCTCAAACACCAGTTTGTTGATGGCCTGTCGCAAGGTGTTGCGTGAAATGTTCAATTGTGCAGACAAATCCACCTCATTAGGCAGCAGTTTGCCTTTCTGGTACTCATCGGTATTAATCAGTTCGCGAAGTATCTCTTCGGCCTGTACGTGCAGTGGTTTGCCACTATGTGGGTCTAATTTCATATTGTTTCCTATGTTTTTATACTGCAAATTTAACTTTTTCTTCAAAAAATACCAAATTTATTTTGAGTAAGTGCAGTAATTGAATATCTTTGCACAAACGAAATATGTTCATACATAAAGCCGTTAACTGCAGATGAGGAAATCTAATTATGACAAACATCCCTCTACTAAATTCGAGGGGCTGATTCTGGAAGGTTGGGAGAGCATCCTGGCCACCCTTCAGTCTGTGCGTCAAGCGGCCCAACCGGTGTGTGTAGATCTTTACACCGGTGTGTACGAGGAGGAGGTGATTACCGCCTTTTCCGGATTAGGTAGGGTTATCAATACACGGGAACTGATGAAGCCTGAGCAGGAAGTCCGCTCCATGACTTCTCCTTTCATGACGGATGATGTGCTTTTCGGCTATGTCACCAATCTTTCACTTTCTGATTTCTTTGATGCCGGCAAACTGGCCGCCGTACGCAAGGAGTTGATTGAGACTAAGGTGCCGGTGGTTATCATCGGAATAGGTGCTGCATTGGTAGCACCGGAAAATGCATTGAAAATCTATGTGGATATGGCCCGTTGGGAAATCCAGCAACGATTCCGTCGCCACGAGGTGATGGGTATTGGTGTGGACAACCGTGATGATGCCGTTTCCATCCAGTACAAAAGGGGGCTTTTTATTGATTGGCGTGTTTTGGATCAGCATAAGGATCAGTTGTTTGCAGATGTGGACTGGTGGATTGATACCCACATGGCACATCAGCCTAAGATGATTGATAAAGCCACCTTTATGAAGGGAATTGAGCGTACAGCCCGTTCGCCTTTCCGTGTGGTTCCGTTCTTTGATCCTGCTCCTTGGGGAGGCCAATGGATGAAAGAGGTTTGTGATCTGGACCGCTCTCAGGCTAATTACGGCTGGTGTTTCGACTGTGTTCCGGAAGAGAACAGCCTGCTTTTCGAGGTAAATGGTATCCGTTTTGAGTTGCCTTCCGTTGATTTGGTGTTGCTGCAGAGCCGCCAGCTATTAGGACAACCGGTAGAGGAGCGTTTTGGTAGGGATTTCCCTATCCGCTTTGATTTCCTTGACACCATTGGTGGTGGAAACCTCAGTCTTCAGGGGCATCCCACCAATGCGTTCATCCGTGAGCAGTTCGGTATGCCATACACTCAGGACGAGAGCTATTACCTTCTGGATGCCGATGAGAATGCCGTAGTTTATCTGGGCCTGAAAGAGGGAGTGGATAAGGATACCATGATTGCCGATTTGCGTGCAGCCCAAAGGGGTGAACTGGTGTTCGATGCCGAGAAATATGTAAACAAGATACCGGCCAGCAAACATGACCATTTCCTGATTCCGGGTGGTACTATTCATTGCTCGGGTTCTGGTAGCATGGTGTTGGAAATAAGTTCCACCCCAAGCATATTTACTTTTAAATTATGGGATTGGCAGCGTTTGGGACTGGATGGTAAACCTCGCCCTATCAATGTGGAGAGAGGCAAGGAGGTTATCGACTGGAACCGGGATACTGCTTATGTCTATGAGCATCTTCGCAATCATGTGGAGGTGGTTTCACAGGGCGAAGGTTGGATGGAAGAGTGCACAGGTCTTCATCCGCTGGAGTTTATTGAGACACGCCGGCATACTTTTTCGGTTCCTGTTTTGCATAACACCGGCAACAGTGTGAATGTTCTGAACCTGTTGGAAGGCGAAGAGGCCATTATTGAAAGTCCTTCGGGTGCCTTTGAACCGTTTGTGGTACATTATGCCGAGACCTTCATTATTCCTGCAGGTATTGGTGATTACACCATCCGGCCTTACGGAAAGTCAGAGGGCGGTAAGTGTATGACAATCAAAGCTTATGTTAGAGTTTAAGTGTTTTATATAGTATGTATCTGGATGACCATAGAATAGTTTTGACACTGGATGCAGGGGGTACAAATTTCGTATTCTCAGCCATTCAAGGATGTCAGGAGGTGGTTCAGCCTATCCGAATGCCGGCAGTGACGGACCATTTGGAAGGTTGCCTTCAGACATTGGTTCAAGGCTTTACTATGGTCACCGAACATTTGCCAGCTCCTGCTGTGGCCATCAGCTTTGCCTTTCCGGGTCCAGCTGATTATCAGCACGGCATCATTGGCGATTTGCCTAATTTCCCGGCTTTCCGTGGGGGAGTGGCCTTAGGTCCGTTCCTGTCGCAAAAGTTTGGTATTCCGGTATTTATCAATAATGACGGCAACCTGTTTGCTTATGGTGAGGCTCTGGCAGGTACTTTGCCAGAAGTGAATGCCATGCTGCAGAAGGCTGGCAGTTCCAAGCGTTACCATAATCTGATTGGCCTGACTTTGGGCACTGGATTTGGTGCGGGAGTGGTCATCAATAACACCTTGCTCACCGGAGATAACGGTTGCGGTGGCGATGTGTGGATTATGCGTCATCCTAAGCATCCGGAACTGATTGCTGAAGAGGGCGTAAGTATCCGTGCCGTGAAAAGGGTGTATGCGCAACTAAGTGGCGAGGATGCTAATCATTTGACTCCAAAAGAGATATACGAGATAGCAGAAGGTATTAGAGAGGGATATCAAGAGGCCGCGAGGTCTAGTTTCCATGAGTTAGGCGTCATTGCTGGCGACAGTATAGTAAGGGCGCTCAATCTCATCGATGGTTTAATTGTTATTGGTGGTGGGGTTTCGGGTGCTGCCAAATACATCCTTCCGGGACTGATGCAGGAACTTCAGAGCCAGGTCGGTACCCTCCAGGGTGATGCTTTCCATTGTGTGCAGATGGAAGTGTACAACCTGATGGATACCGACCAGCTGCAGGAGTTTCTGGAGGAGAAATCCTCTCTCATCAGTGTCCCCGGTTCGGATGCTAAGGTACACTATTCCCACGACAAGAAGACAGGAGTTACATTCTCCAAATTGGGAACCAGTCGTGCCATAGCCTTAGGTGCTTATACTTTTGCACTGGCTCAGTTAGACATATTCACCTAATCTATTATAATTAATGTTACGTTAACCACACAAACACAAATTTAGGTTGGACAGTCCCCCTAGTTGCCATGGGGGATTTGTCTGACCTCCTTAAAAAGAAGCAATGAAAAAAGATTCAATATTGGCCGCATTACCTGTCCTGTTCGGATTCTTCGTTATGGGATTCTGTGACATTGTGGGCATCTCATCCGATTATGTTCAGCGCAGTTTCGGATGGTCGCCTGTAATGACAGGATTCGTGCCCTCGCTAGTCTTTATCTGGTTCCTTTTCTTGGGCATTCCAGTGGGCAATCAGATGAACCGTTGGGGCCGTAAGAACACGGTACTGTTCAGTATGGCTGTCACCATTGTGGGCATGGTGCTACCGCTAATGGCTTATAATAGTGCTATTTGCATGTTGTGTTTTGCTCTGTTGGGTATAGGAAATGCCATTCTTCAGGTGTCGCTGAATCCTTTATTGAATAATGTGCTTACCAATCAGCGTCTGCTTACCAGCAGTCTTACAGCAGGACAGGTTATCAAGGCCTTGTCCTCACTGGCAGGTCCCGAGATTGTGCTGCTGGCAGTAGGTAAGGCTGGGGCGGATAAATGGTACTACTGTTTCCCCATTCTGGGAGCCATCACGCTGGTTTCAGCCTTGTGGTTGCTGGCTACTCCCATTCCTCGCGAGGAAACCACACAGAATCAGGTGTCTTTGGCAGACACTTTCCGGTTGTTGAGGGACAAGACCGTATTGCTGCTGTTCCTGGGTATCTTCTTCATTGTGGGCGTGGATGTGGCATCCAATTTCATCAGCTCTAAACTGATGGCTATGCGTTTCGGATGGACCGAGGCGGAAGTCAAGTTTGCCCCTCAGGTTTATTTCTTCTGCCGTACGGCAGGTGCGCTGATAGGAATGTTCGCACTGGCCCGTGTATCGGCCATCAAGTATTTCAGAATCAACATTATTTGCTGCATCGCGTCATTACTCATCATGGCCTTTGTGGTGAACGATACGGTCAATATCAGTTGCATTGGAGCCGTGGGCTTCTTTGCTTCATCGGTATTTCCCATTATCTATTCCATGGCCCTACAGGCTAAACCCGATTGTGCCAATCAGCTTTCGGGCTTGATGATCACGGCCATTGCCGGTGGTGGAGTGGTGACTCCCGTCATCGGTTTTGCCATCGGAACGGTAGGTATCATTGGTGGCATTTTCGTTACTCTGGCCTGTGTGCTCTACCTTACATATTGTGCGTTCGGTATCCGCATCCGTTGAAAACACATAACACATCAAATATACCGTAATGCCACAATTCCTAATTTTCCGGGATTGTGGCATTTTTCTATTCATTATCATCATTTTCTTCCTAATTTTCCGGTTGTAGATTATTTTTCTTATATTTGCACATTATGAGTCGTGTGCAGACCAAGTTCAGTTACTTTGCCTTTATTCTTCTTCTGCTGGTAGCCTTGCCGGCAGCAGGACGACATCGTACTCCTGGTCCACTGGACTCTATCATGCAGTCTCTTTACGAGAAGGCTCCATCGCACGATCAGCTGGTGCGTCATTACGAATCCGAGTTGTATGTAAAGGGTGTGGATCGTCCTGTGAAAATCAACCGACTCATTCAGTCTGTTCCGCAACTGATGCGCTTTGAGAGTGGTGTGGAGAAGTATATCTTTGAGAGTTACAGCGAGTTGAATTATACTTGGCCTTTCATATTCGACCGGAAGGTACTTGCTGTGAATGGTACTTTCCCTCGTATGAGAAAGGAATCGGACAACCTGATTCAGTATTTCAATGTCAGTCTGTACAAGGAGACCATCATCGGAAACCATCTGCTTTCGCCCTTTCTCAAGCAGAATGCCCGTTTTTACCGTTTCCAATTGGATTCCATCCGGGGAGAGTTGGCATATATCTCGTTCGAGCCTAAATACAAGAATACCCAGGTGATGGATGGCCGTTTTGTGCTGAACACCCGCTTCTGTACGGTAACGGAAACTGAACTGAACGGTTATTTTGAGTTCATGAAGTTCAACCTGCATGTCTATATGGGTAAGGCCGGTTACGAGATGGTACTGCCAGTTCGCTATGAGTTGAAGTATACCTTTAATTATGTGGGCAGTCAGATTGAAGGCGACTATATTTCCGTTCAGCGGTACAAGACGGTGGATTTGTCTATACAACCTCGCCCCCGGAAGAAACATCATCATGACATTACCGACAGATACCAGTTGCAGGTGGATACTGCTGAATATCATCAGGATAGTGTGATGATAGCCCGCCATCGTATGCTTCCTCTTCTTCCCGAGGAACAGCAGATTTACGAACGTCATGCCTTCCGTTCCGATTCCATCACCAAACTGAATAGACCGCCATTGAGTGCCAGCACCCGTTTCTGGCGCAAGTTTGGTGAGGCCATGGTGGCGGACTTCGGTTGGCGTTTCAACAACAATGAGGAGCGCATCAAATTCTCATCCATCCTGAATCCCGTTCTGCTGGAATACTCTAAATCAAGAGGTTACAACTATCGGGTGGATATGCGGTATACCAGCGACAAGCCTTCGGGACGTTCATTGCGTCTGTCTCCTCGTATCGGTTACAACTTCACCTTCAAGGAATGGAACGGACGTGTGAATCTCCGCTATCTGTACTGGCCTAAGATTTCCGGATTCATGTGGATAGAGGCGGGTACCGGACGTCGTGTGTATACCGATGCTGTAGAGAAAGAGGTGAGGAAAGTGGCTCCTTATCTGGATTCCCTCAGTCTCTCGAAGTTGCATGTGGATGTCTTTACTGACCACTATCTGGAGGTGAAACATCGGTTCGAGGTGGTGAACGGACTGGATTTAACCACCGGTTTTACTTGGCGTCGTCGTGTGCAGACCAAACCTAGTGAGATAAAGCTGAAGGATCTCGGCATAAAGGATCATTACAGTTCCTTTGCTGTAAATGCGCGTTTGGATTGGACTCCGGGACAGTATTACTACTGGGAACGCAACCGCAAGGTGGATGTATATAGCCCGTTTCCAACCTTCTCTTTGGATTGGGAGCATGGTTTCCCCAACGTTTTCGGCAGCAACGGTATGTACGAGCGTTGGGAGTTTGAGATGAACTACAGCTACAAGACCAATGTGCTGAACCGCATCTATTATCAGTTGGGTGCCGGTATATTCTCCAAACAGTCAACCATCTGGTTTGCCGATTTCTATAATTTCCGCCATAGTCATGTGCCCGAGGGATGGTGGGATGATTTGAGCGGAACCTTCCAGACACTGAACCGAAGCTGGTACAACTCGGCCGACCGATACTTGAGAGGACACATCACGTATGAGACTCCACTGCTGGCACTAACCCGATTGCATAAGATTACCCATGCCATTCAGGCCGAACGTCTGTATTTCGGTGCCCTGATGATGCCACAGCTGCATCCGTATCTGGAATTTGGTTGGGGATTTGCCACCCATGTGTTTGATTGCGGATTCTATGTATCCACCATGAATGGCAAGTTTAATAATGTGGGTGTAGAGTTTGAGTTTGAATTGTTCAGACGAAATAAATAAAAAATCCCTATCTTAATTAGTATTGTCATTCTGAGTGGAATGAAATAAAACGAAGAATCTTTCTGAATGAGTATGGAAAGGCCATTACTTATTTAGAAAGATCCTTCGCTTTGCTCAGGATGACAAGAGAAGTGTCAGGCTGATAGAAATTATTATTCCTTAATTCTCAGATTCATAGTGAATGGAGCATCCTTGGTGCTCTTAGCCCATTCACCATCAGCCTCACCGTTAGGATTGCCATACTTACAGAAGTTGGTCCAGTAATCCAGCATGCGGTTGCTCAATTCATGGTCTGCCTCGGTAAATGGACGCCAGCAGCGGTCCAGGGTACCGAACATATACCACAACTCACTGCTGTGGAATGAGCCTTCCAATGCCTTACGGCCATCGGTTGGCAATGGACGATCGAAGTAATATACATAGGTAGGATGCTGGCTCAAGCTGTCGCGAACCTCAGCAAAACGCTGGATGCCGTTAGCCAAACCTGGCATATCGTTAGCGCAACTGCCAATCATATAAGGTACATCGCTCAACTCATTCTTGAATGCAGCCTCGTTGAAATCCTGAGTCAGCAGCACACCGTCGTTATGTGGGCTGAAGCGTACAGCATTTGGGTCACGCATGCCTTCACCTGCACAAGCCTTGGTCAACTCGCCCCAGCTGGCAGCACGCATCTTCTCCAAATCGGTGTAACCAGCAGCATCCAACTTAGCCTTAGCCTTGGCATCCAGCTCTTCCTGTGAAGCAGGAGCACTCAGGCTCATACCGATACCACCGATACTCTGGATGATGGCCTTCTTTACCATACCCTTGGTCAATGGGCTGGTAACCATATTCTTAACACTGGCAGCACCTGCACTCTGTCCCAAAACAGTGATGTTATCCGGGTCGCCACCAAACTGTGCGATATTGTTCTTAATCCAATTCAGAGCACAAGCCTGATCCCAAGTACCATAGTTGCCGCTGTGGCCTTCGCCCTCTTCAGTCAGCAATGGATGATTCAGGAAACCGAACACACCCAGACGATAGTTGACAGTCACCAGAATTACACCTCGTTCTGCCCAAGCCTCACCATCCATTTCAGGCTCGAAGCTCCAACCTCCGGTGTAGGCACCACCATGAATCCACATGGCTACAGGCAGTTTGGCATTGGTATTTCCGGCAGCACTCTTTGGAGTCCAGATGTTGGCATGCAGACAGTCCTCATCAAATGGAGCATCGGTCTCAAAGAACTCGGTACCGTAAGCGCCATCGTTAGGATCGTGTGAAGCCTGCCAAGCCGCATTGCGGAAATGATCGGCAATCATGATGGTATCCCAAGCCTCTACTGGCTGTGGCTTCTTCCAACGCAACTCGCCAACTGGAGCAGCAGCAAACGGAACACCCTTATATACAATCACATCGGTAGAGTCGCAGATTACTCCCTGCACCTTACCACCCTCGATGCTAAGCACCGGATTCTCATCAGCAGCAGGCTTCTGAGCACCTGTGCAGGCGGTCAGTGCCAAAGCCGCAATGGCTAATGTCTGTAAAACTTTCATTGCTTTATTTATTAAGATATTATTGATGCAAAGTTACGAAATATATTTCATACCCTTCAAGTTCTGTTTCAAAAACCGAGATAAGGTGCTGAAAATTTGCATATTTGCGTGCATATCCCTACATT
>JAZQPA010000075.1:0-5413 GCA_045628125.1 Bacteroidaceae bacterium | reverse complement strand
ATGCCAACTGCCGGAGGAACTGATGCCGGAGGACCTGATTCTGCAGAAATGGCTAATGTTGGTTGAAGTTACGGAACGTTCCAACGAGCGCATGAACCGGGTAATTGCTGAATTTCTGGCACTGATGAAACAAGAGGACATTCATCCTGTGATTCTGAAAGGTCAGGGAGTGGCGGCCTTTTACGAACAGCCGCTACAAAGGAACTGTGGAGACATTGATTTGTTCTTTCCTGTCCCTGAAGATGAAGAAAAAGCCAGAGAACTGATGCGGGCACAAGGTTGCCAGCCCGAAAAAATGCCGGATAACAGTTACAGCTATTCCTGGAAGGGGGTGGAATTTGAGCATCATACCTATATGTTTGACATTCAGAATCCATCATGCCGGCCATTCCTCAAAAAACTGATGGATATGGAAGGTTTTGATGGTCACTACCCTACTCCGACGCTTAACTTGCTGCTACTGAATGCGCATATCCTGAAGCATATTCTGGGACATGGTATCGGATTGCGCCAATTGGCGGATATGGCCCGGGCTTATCATTCGCTGCACGGGAAATATGACGGACATATGCTGGAACAGATTTACCGGGAGACGGGTATTTATCGCTGGTCGTGCCAGCTTCATACCTTTCTGGTGAATCTGTTGGGTTTGAACGAAAGGATGCTGCCTTTTGCGGAACGGGTACGTTTGGTAAATCCGGCATTATTGAATAAAATCCTGAAAGGAGGAAACTTTGGGAAACACGGAAATAGCCGGGGTGCAGAATTGCAGGGAACTTGGATGCGGAAATGGCATACATTCCGTGCATTCACCGCAGATTTAAAACTATCAATGGAATTGGCGCCGAAAGAAACAATCTGGACGGTGTGGAAGCTGACAAAAGGACAATTTCAATAAATGGCATTTTTGATTTTTTATAATTATATCCTATTGTGAGAGTATACTATTATAAAGTTGCGGAGTTTGTATTTAGGGTGATGGTGCCTGAGAACTGGAAAATGGAACGCTTATTGCCTTCATTCCAATCGTTTGTATGGAACAGTTCCGACACTGACGACATTCTGTTTACCCTTTATGCCAACACCAAGCCTCTACCGGAATGGCCGCAAAAAGAGGAAAACTTGGGTAATTCGGACAACGATCTTGGACATCTGGAGCTGGCTAAAAGTGATGTCGGGTATAAGGTTACCCTAAGTTACAACGAGATGAACAAGCATATTCTGATTTGTGACGCAGGGTTCCAACAGAACATTGCTGAAATCAATACGAAGGATGAGCATGGGAACATGATACTAAATTCCATGTTGCGCATCGTTTTTGCCCAGGCTGTATTGGCCCATAAAGCCATCTCGCTGCATGCCAGTTGTGTATGGAAAGACCATCAGGCATACCTGTTCATGGGTAAGAGCGGAACAGGCAAAAGCACCCATTCGCAACTATGGATCAACCATTTAGATAATGTAGAACTTTTAAATGATGACAACCCTTGCGTGCGGTTGAAAGAGGGGCAAGTAACCGTCTATGGAACCCCATGGAGCGGTAAGACACCTTGCTACAAGAACCTGCAGTTTCCCGTAGCAGCTATGGTACGCCTGAGCCAGGCTCCGCACAACCGGTTTGTTCATGTGAGAGAAACTGAAGCCTTTATGGCTTTATTACCCTCCTGCAGCGTGGTGCAAGGTGATGCCCGCCTGCAGGGATACCTGTATGACACCCTGATAGAAATAGTGGGACTTGTCAAAGTGGGTTGGTTGGAGTGTCTTCCGGATGCAGAAGCCGCCCAAATGTGTTATGCCCAAACTCAATCTTAAATATTCAGAACAATGATTACGATTTTATCGATTCTCATTCCATTGACCACTTCGCTTATACTGAGCATTATTATGGTGCCACGCACCATGCTGGCGCGCTTTCACAACATGAGCCGCTTTGGAATCGAACAAAATGAGGGGCAGGCTGCCCCACGCCTGAAATTCCTGGGAGGAGTGGCATTCTTCCCAATTATCCTGATTACCATTGGTATTACGGTGATGCTGGATATGCGTTTGAACGATGGTGACGGTAATGACCCGCTGATGGAACAGATGGTTAAACTGTTACAACTGCTGGCGGGTATGGCTCTGCTGTTTGTGGTGGGTCTGAAAGATGACCTAGCCGGCACCACAGCCCGCAACCGGGCAATCTTTATTGTGGCCGCCTCAGCCTTATTCCCCATCAGCGGTTTGTGGATCAACAACCTGTATGGTCTATTCGGTATCCACCTGATGCCTTTTTGGATAGGAATGCCATTTACCATGGCACTGGTCAGTTATCTGGTGGCTACGATTTACCTGACCGATGGTGTAGATGGACTGGCTACTGGCCAGTGTTCCATCTCGCTGACTTTGGTTATCCTGATCTGCTTGCTCACCAATACGTATCTGCCATGCGTCATTGCCTGTGCCGGAGTGGGTGTAACGCTAACCTTTTTCCTAACCCGCAAACTGAATGCTTCGAAAAAGGGAGCCTTTATCGGCAGTAGCGCCTCCATGCCTTTGGGATACCTGATTTGCTTCGTCATTTTGTATATGTATAGGAACAAGGAATGGAACGGCACTTCTGATGGTGCCATCCTGGCAGCGTTCTGTACCATGCTGATTCCTGCCTGGGACATGATTCGTGTGCTGAAGAGCCGATATGCGGATAAACGAAGCATGACAGATCCGGACCGCAACCTGATTCACCATAAATTGTTACGAACAGGATTATCAGCCAATTATGTAACTCTGACCATACTCGCTCTGAATGTGCTGATGGTTGTGATGAACGGTGTTCTGCTGAATCATGAGGTAAACATCACTCTGCTGTTTATGGCCGATCTTACCCTGTTTACTCTAATGCACTGGGGTATCAATTATTACATTGTGAAACACACTAATAAGGTTTCAGGTGAAATTTGGGAAAAGAGTTACGGACGCAATAACTGGAGTGAGGAAGAAGAGGAAAGCGAACTGGATGGCATGAAACTGCAGGAAGCAGCCCAAATCATCCTGGAGGATAAGGAGTTGCCTAAGCAGCGCATGCTTACTCCTACCCCAGATATGCAGGATGTGGCCTTTATTCCAGACGGCATGAACGAACTGGAACGTAACCAGAAACGTTATTTTGACCTGCTGGTTTCGGGTGTATGCCTGATTGTGTTCTCACCGCTGTTCCTGCTGAGCTATATTGTCATCAAGCTGGATGACGGAGGTCCTGCCATCTTCCGTCAGGAACGCATCGGACGCTTTGGCCGTCCGTTCTATATCTACAAATACCGAAGCATGCGACTGGATGCGGAGAAGATGGGGCCTCAGCTAAGTCATTCCGGTGGGGATGACGATCCCCGACTGACCCGCGCCGGACGTTTTCTGAGAGCACATCATCTGGACGAACTACCTCAGTTGTGGAATGTTTTCGTGGGTGATATGGCCTTTATCGGCTATCGTCCGGAACGGGACTTCTACATCAAACAAATTGCCAAACACGATCCCAGATATTTTATGTTATACCAAATCCGTCCGGGTGTGACATCGTATGCCACCCTGTATAACGGATATACCGACACAATGGAAAAAATGTTAACACGACTAGAGTTGGACCTTTACTACCTGAAACACCGATCATGGTGGTTTGACTGCAAGATTCTGTTCATGACATTCTGGCACATTGTAGGTGGTAAGAAATTTTAAAATGAAGCCATTGATACTACCAAACAAAGAACTGCTCAGTGAAGTGGAGCTTCAGCTGAGCCAAGGACAGCCCGTAAAAATCTGCCCACGTGGAAAGAGTATGTTCCCATTTATCCGGGAAAATACGGATGAAATTATTCTCTGCCCAGATAATACGCCCCAAGTGGGTCAAATCGTATTGGCTCACCTGAAAAATGAGCACTATGTGCTTCACCGGATTATAGCCAAAAACGGAACGAACCTGGTGCTGATGGGTGACGGTAATATTTCCGGAACAGAGAGATGTACCGAGAATGAAATTGTGGGACAGGTTACTGCTATTATCAGAAACGGGCAAACACGGTTACCCGAATCGGCCTGGGAGCAGCTAAAATCCCGATTTTGGGTGTTTTTACGCCCACTACGTAAGTACATTTTGTACGTAATCAATCATTTTTGTTCGTAAGATGTCAACATTATGCTATAAAATATGTAATTTTGCAAATCATTTAGACAATAATTAAAAGACATGAGAAAATTATACGTCTTATTTTTTCTGGCAGGAGCTATACTGATTTCATCCTGCCGATCAGTTAAGTCAGACCTTTACCTGATGAATGTACAGGAAGGTGTTGACTACCCGTATGAATACCACGAGCCTACGGTTCACCAGGATGACCAGTTGAGCATTACGGTAAGCAGCCGCAGCCCGGAACTGGCTGTTCCATTCAACAGCAACGGTGGTATTTTCCAAATTGATGCTAACGGTTCAGTTACAGAGAGTGCCACACAAACCAAACGTACCAGTTACCGTGTGGACAAGGAAGGCAACATTGACTTCCCTATTTTGGGTAAGCTGCACATTGCCGGTATGACCATCAACGAAGTGCAGGATATGATTAAACAGCGCATCATGGACGGTAAATACATTAAGGACCCATTGGTAACCATGGAATTCTTGAATTTCCGTTACACCATCTTAGGTGAGGTGGGAAGCACCGGAACCAAATCGGTTAACGATGCGAAAATTAACCTGTTGCAAGCTATCGCCGATGCAGGTGACCTGACTGCCCGTGCCAACCCGAAACGCGTACTGGTATACCGTGAGAATAACGGTGTTCGCCGCATGTATGCCCACAACATCCAAGACAAGGAGATTTTCAGTTCCCCCTGTTTCTATCTGCAGCAAAACGATGTAGTGTATGTAGAGCCCAGATACCATAAAAAGGATTCTGAGGACAAAGTTACTGGCATAGCCTCTTTGGTTCTGTCATTTGTTACTGCTATTGCCTCAATTATTTGGATTACAAAACGATAAGTTATGCAGAACGATATTAATAAAGGCGACCAGGGTATAAATGTACTGGACCTGATTGTCTATCTGGCCTCGAAATGGATCTGGTACATCGTATCCATTGCTATCTTTAGCGGATTGGCCTGGTATTATTATGCCAAGGCTCCAGAAGTGTATTTTCGGCAAGCCACTGTCATCATTAAGGATCCGAGCAACAAGGCAACTAGTGCCGGTCTGGACCGTTTTGATAACTACATCAATAAGGTGAATGTAGCCAATGAGTTGCTACAGTTCCAATCCAAGCGCATCATGCGTGGCGTGGTGGAGCGCATTCATGCAGATGTAAACTATAAAGTTAAGGCAGGACTGCGCATGAAGGAACTGTACAACCGCGCGCCAGTAAACGTGAGTTTCAAGAATGTGATGAGC
>JAZQPA010000074.1:0-6938 GCA_045628125.1 Bacteroidaceae bacterium | reverse complement strand
ACCCTGTATGTGGACCGCGACCTGTGCGTTCACCTGTCGTTTGTTCCAAACAACTCGCAGGACCTGGGCTTTACCGGCCACCTGTATGTCTTGGCCGACAGCACCTACCGCGTGAAGCGTTGCGAGCTGAATCTGCCTAAGAACAGCGGCGTGAACTACGTGCAGGACATGGTGGTGCGTCAGGAGTTTGGCGAGCTGCCTACCGGAGAATGGGTACAGACCATCGATGACATGCTGATCCAGTTGAACGTATATGGACAGGATTTCTTTGTACGCCGCTCTACCCGAAACTCGGATTATAGCTTTGAGCCTATTCATAAGAAGGTGTTCAAGCAGAAGGGCTCGGAAATCAAGGATGTCTACGCTCTGATGCGCAACGAGGACTGGTGGCGCGAGTACCGAATACCGGAACTGACCAAAGGCGAGAGCAACATAGGCAACTTTGTGAACGGTCTGTCAAACATGAAGGGATTCAAATACGTGATGTTCGGACTTAAGGCACTGATCGAGAACTCCATCGAGACCGGTAGCAAGAAAACCCCAAGTAAGATTGACCTGCATCCGGTAAATACCACCATTGCCAACAACTATGTGGACGGCTGGCGTTTCCGTGCCAGTGTCAGCACCACGGCGTACATGGATCCGCACTGGTTCTTCCGCGGTTACTATGCTTACGGTCTGCGTGACCGGAAGAGCAAGTACATGGCCAATGTCATCTATTCGTTCAACAAGAAGGAATACCTGGACGATGAGTTCCCTATCCATACGCTGGCTGTCAAGTACCAGTTTGATACCGGCGTGCCATCGGACAAGTACCTGATGACCGATAAGGATAACATGTTCATGGCGTTCAAGTTTGCCAAGCTGGATCAGTTCAACTACGAGCGTAAGTTCTCCATCGACTATACCCACGAGCGCGAATACGGCCTGAAGACCTTTGCCAACCTGAAGTGGAATCACCTCACTCCTACCGGTATGCTGTTCTACCGCACCATGGGCCAGGAGACCGCCATGCAGAATGACATCCAGGCAGGCAAGTTCAACGGCGACCTGATGCTGAACGACTACAACAAGCGTCATCTTACCACCACCGAGTTGGTTATGGGCGTGCGCTATGCACCGGGCGAGACCTTTATCAATACCAAGAACCGCCGTATTCCGATCAACCTGGATGCGCCGGTGTTCAACCTGAGCCATACCATTGGCTTCAAGGGAATCCTGGGCAGTGAGTACAACTACAACTTTACCGAGGCCGGCATCTTCAAGCGTGTATGGTTCGGTTCCTGGGGTAATGTGGACACCTACCTGAAAGGCGGTATCCAGTGGAATAAGGTACCTTTCCCACTGCTTATCATGCCGGCAGCCAACCTGTCCTACATCCTGAACGACGGAACCTTCTGTCTGATCAACAACATGGAGTTCCTGAACGACCGCTACGCCTCGCTGGATGTAAGCTGGAACCTGCAGGGAAAGATTTTCAACCGCATCCCGCTGGTCAAGAAACTGAAGTGGCGTGAGTTCATCGGTGTCAAGATGCTGTGGGGAAGCCTGAGCGACCTGAACAATCCGTTCCTGGAGGAGAACCAGAACGACCCACTGCTGCTCAAGTTCCCAGGACACTACCGTCCGGACGGCTCTTACGAGTACACCAGTTACGTGATGGACAAGAAAAAACCTTATATCGAGGCCATCTTCGGTATCCACAATATCTTCAAACTGCTGCACGTAGAGTATGTTCGCCGTTTGAGTTACAATGAGTTGCCAACCACTCACAGGTGGGGTGTCCGCTTCATGATTAAAACCGTATTCTAAAATATGAGTAGAAAGAAATACCTGATATTAACCGTTTGCGCCCTATTGCTGTTCTTTGCATTAGGACGCATTGGTTTTATAATGAACAATTCGTTCATCAGTCCCTGCAGCACCATCGACTGCATCATCAGCCTGTTCTGCGGAATACCTCAGGATGTGACCGTCATCAGTTTCCTGTTGTTTTATCCGCTAGTCATCGCCATCTGCACCATCGACTATCCGAACATGAATGTACGCCGCTGGCTGATTCCTTATTTTATCGTGGCGTGCCTGGTGCTGACACTGATAGTGGTAGTGGATGGAATGATGTACGAGCACTGGGAGTTTAAGCTGGACAACTGCATCTTCAGCTATGCCTCATCGCCCGAAGGTGCCACCAGCAGTGTATCAGTAGGTTATATCATCGGTGTGGTTAGCGTTTTCGTGGCAGCCTATGCCGTATGCCTAGGCTCATGCTTGATGCTGATTCCCAAGCACTTCACCGCACTGTCGCTGCCTCAGGGCAGTATGCAGCGCACCCGCTTCATGGCCCGGGTCTATCCGCTCATCTTCCTGCCCTGGCTGCTACTCATGGCCGTCAGCGTAGGCACCAGCTACTGGAGTAAGAACCTGTTCCTGAACCATGTATCCACCAACAGCGTATTCAACCTGGCGGTATCTATCCGTCACGATATGCGTTCCTATGACAAGCAGTTCGTGTATACCACCGATCAGGAAGCTACAGAGATTGTCAATAAGCTGTACCCTAAGACCAACATCGAGAATACGGTCATTGAGGACACCCTGTTGACCACCCAGACTCCAAACATCCTGTTCATTCAGTTGGAGAGTTGCGGTGCCGTATTTGTCGAGGCATTAGGCGGAGCCAAGGAAGCCAGTCCCAACCTGACCAAATACGCTAAGGAAGGCATCCTGTTTGATAATGTGTATGCCAACAGCTTCCGCACCGACCGCGGTACCGTCAGCGCCCTGAGCAGCTATGTCAGCTACCCTACCGCCTCGCTGATGCTGATGCCGAATACATTGGATAAGATTCCGTCACTGGCTCATTCACTGGCCGAAAAGGGCTATACCACCGATTACCAGTACGGCGGTGTGATAGCCAATATGGGCAAGGAAAACTACCTGCGTCATGCCGGTTTCCAGAACCTGACCTCTGTGGCCGATTACGACCTGCCTGCCGAGGTGGCATCGTCATGGGGAGCTAACGACAGCATTACCTTTCATCACGCGTTCGACCTGATGATGGAGCGTGAGAAAAGCGGAAAGCCTTGGCTGTTCGGCCAGCAGGCACTGAGCAGTCACGAGCCATGGGAAGTGGATTATCACGCCTGCGAGAACCCCATCTTCAATGCCTTTGCCTATACCGACCATCACATGGGCCTGCTGATTGAGCGCCTGAAAAAGAGCGAGTTGTGGGACAACCTGCTGGTCATCATCTATTCCGACCATGGTTTCCTGTACAATCAGACTTTCCAGGATCCTGAATATTTCCACATCCCTGTGGTATGGACCGGCGGTGCCGTCAAGCAGCCACGCGTCATTCACACCCTGATGAGCCAGAGCGACCTGATGACCACCGTTCTAGGTCAGATGGGCATATCGCACAAGCAGTTCCCATGGGGACACGATGTGATGACCAAGGAGTATCAGGAAAATGCCTTTGCCTACTGCAACTTCCCTGCCGGTCTGATGTACATGGACAGCACCGGTACCACCATTGTGGATATCCATGCCGATAAACCAATCTACGAATCCGAGACGAAAGGCAGTGAGCTCCGCGAAAAGAAAGCGAAGGCCATTCTGCAGAAAAGCTACGATGAGCTGAATGAATTGGCGAAATAATACTAATAGTATTTCACCCAATTCTATGCAACTCATATAAAAAACAAATAGACAGGATTGATTATTTGTCATAAGTTTCTTAAATTTGCCAGTAGGAAAATAGAACAACTGCAGACACAATAATCAAATCCGGATCTATGAAAAGAATCATCACACTCGCCTCTATACTTGTAATGGCCCAAGCGCATAGTCTTGCGCAGACCAAGAGCGAGATATCTGCACTGCAATCAGCTGTAGAACAAAATCTTAGTGAAAACATCCTTCCGTTCTGGACACAGAATACCGTTGACCCCGATGGCGGATTCTATGGAACCGTAGTGGATAAAGGAAATGCGGTAACCGATGCGGAGAGAGGTGCCATTCTGAATGCCCGCATCACCGGTCTTCCTGCAGGTACCACCACCGCGGTGGTTCGCATCACAAACGACAAGCAGCATGCCGAGGCATTTTCACTGACCGTTCATAACGGCAGTGTGGATGTGGATATGCCTGCGGATAGTTTTGTAACCATTCTGGCTCAATAATTTACCTGAAAAATGATAATCATGAAGAATATCCTCACCCTACTGATTGCCCTGATGGCCACACTATCGGTTCAGGCTCAGTTTACCGTACCTTCCGCACCCGGTGGCACACTGGTTCCTGCGGGCAACCGCATCCCGGCTTCCGATCCTAACATCCAGTACCTGGGACGCGTGTCGTTCAAGAATCCGGAATCGCCCGTGTTTACCTTCCCCAGCGTACAGATCCGCGCACGGTTTACGGGTACCGGCATAAAGATGATAGCCAAACCGAACAGCGGTTACTTCATGGCACAGATTGATCAGGCTGAGCCATTCAAGGTGTCGTTCAATAACGAGCGCGACTCGGTGGTAACCCTGGCTACGGCTTTAGCGGATGGCACCCATCTGGTGCAGCTGATGTATGTTACCGAGGGATACAACCGCCGTGCGGAATTCCGGGGTTTCCTGCTGAACGGCATGAACACACTGGTGCCTGCTCCTGCCCAGCATAACCGCCGGATAGAGTTCATCGGCAATTCCATTACCTGCGGATATGGCATTGAAAGTACCGATCGGGATGCGCCCTTCCTGGACGAGACATGCAACCATTACTACACGTATGCCGCACGGACAGCACGCAACCTGGAAGCCGAGGAGATGTCGGTATGCCGCAGCGGTATCGGTGTGTACCGCAATTACAACGGACCGCGCTCGGGCGATAAGGTGAACATGAATACCGAATATAGCCACACCCTATTATATGACGACAGCGAGCAGTGGGATTTCTGCCGCTATCAGCCACAGGTGGTGTGCATCAACCTGGGCACCAACGATACCAGCACCAAGGGAGCCGACCCTAAATTGCTGAAAAAGGGCTATGTGGACCTGTTGGCACAGGTTCGGAAGGCTTATGCCGAGGCCAAGATAGTATTCCTTTGCGGCCCGATGATGGGCGATGATGCGTTAAAACTGGCCGAGAAAACCATGGACGAAGTGGTGTCAGAAGCCAACAGGAACGGTGACACGGAAGTATTCCGCTTCAACTTCAAGCCCCAGAACGGCGATTTAGGCTATGGCGCATCATGGCATCCCAGCTACTGGCAGCACGAGCAGATGGCTGGCGAGCTGACTCCCTTCCTGCGCAAGCTGATGGGCTGGTACTGATCAGCGTGTCATGGGGACCGGTATTGAAGTGAACCCAAAAAGTTGGACGGGTTCATTTATTGTTTACTGTCATGCAAAACGTGACAGTGGCCCTATCCCTATGACATGCTATCTTATTTATACTTCTTCACCATCTTCCAGGCCGCCTTTCGGCACTGCTTGGCCTCCTGTGCGGTAATCCCCTTGGTACGAGGGTCATGCCCGTCGGGATAGAACTTAATCTTATTGGCGTTTCTGCCGGTAATGAAACTGTACCACACGCAGGCCAGCGTATAGCGTCCCATACCTAAAGACATGTGGTAACCGTCGCGTGTCAGGTCATAATCCCCCGTCATCTTACGCAGTTTCTGAATGGCAGGACCCGATGGAATCACACCGTCCACCTGCTGCTCCCGGGCCACCCGTGCCACCGCATTGCAGATGGCATCATACATCTTCTCCTGCGAGGAATCATATTTCGGGAAATCGGAATGATTGGAACCCACGCCATACGCCCAGGTCTGATGCATCAGTATTTTGGCACCCGGCACTTTATTCTTGATCCACGAGATCAACTCATTGATTCGGGCATACGACTCATAGAAACCGCTCTGTCCGCTAACCTGCTGCACGCTGATGTAATCCCACTCCTCCTCGTTGATGATGCTCTCCAGCGACACCTTCTCACGGATTGTCTTCTGTCCGTCAACGGAAAACTTGGTATAGCGGTAATCCGACTTATTTCCTTCAATATTACCCACATGGCGGTCTATCGAGCAACCGCCGATATACATATTGGCAATAATCATCGGTGTGCCCTCGGTCAGGGCAATCTCCGAAATGTTCTGTTCCAGGGCATCCTCCGAGAAGCTGTTACCTATACCCAGAACCTTAATCTGTGCCTGCATCACCAGTGCGGTGCACAGAATCCATAATGTCATGCAAAGTCTTTTCATCCTGTTTTAATTATACTGCAAAATTCGTGAAAAAAAAGAATTAGAGCAAGGACTTTTCGTTGAATTCAACAAAAATTCGTATTTTTACTGCAAGTTTAATCTACACAGCTATGAAAAGATACCTAACCTGTTGCATACTGGCGGTGCTGGCAGCATTCAGCATCACCCTGTCATCGTGCAGCAACGACGATGATCCCACCCTTATCGGAAAGTGGAAAGTGAGAACCATCGACACGTCAGATGATTTCAAATACGAGACCGGTCTGCATGAAGGCTACACCTTTATGTTCAGTGACGAAGGCTGGTATGCCTTTTTCGAGGATGTAGGCTCATGGTCAATGAAAGGTGATGACATCACCCTCATATCCAATGACCCGGACGGCATTCCTGCCACCTTCCGGATTGTGCAACTCACCGATAATTATCTGGAAATAAAATATTGTCCCGACGGTTCGGCTTATATGGTCATTAAGATGTATAGGCAATAAGTGTTCAAACATTAATGGTCGTATTGAATTATTGTTTGAAAAAGGAATAATATCTATAGGAATTGACTAATATTTGACATTATATTTTCTAAGTGTGACAGCGTGACCGCGTGACACCATATTTTATGCCACTACTATCGGAATTGGTTTTTTCTCTAATCTTATCTTATCTATATATATAATATATTATA
>JAZQPA010000073.1:0-5214 GCA_045628125.1 Bacteroidaceae bacterium | reverse complement strand
ACCGCTTGGCCTCCGACTTCACTCTAAATGATATCGGATTCTACTAAACTGATGCTGCTGGACATAGACATTGAGGATCTGGCAGATAAACTGGGCATGGAGGTGAAGCGTCATAAGTCGCTGTGCTTCATGCATGATGATCATGACCCGAGCCTGAGGTTCTATCCCAGGAATAACTCGTGGTACTGCTTTGTGTGCCGCAAAGGGGGTAATAACATCAACTTGGTGATGGAGAAGCTGGGGTTGAACTTTTTGGATGCTTGCCGGTGGATGGCTAATGAGTATAACATTGCACTGGATGAGGAGTATGACGAGGATGTGGCTTCCAGAATCAGGGTCAGGATGGCGGAACGGATGGCGGTACCGGAATTTAAGCTGGATATGGAAATCCTGCAGTTTATCTTGGATCATTCGGGTCTGGGCCCTAAGGCTGCGCGTTTTCTGCTGAATGAGAGACGGATAAAATCGGACATCGTGCTGCACCTGAATATCAAGAGCGTGGCGGAAAACTCGACTCTGGCGGAGGAGATTGTCAAGGTGTTTGGCAGGGATAGGGCGCTGCAGAGCCGTCTGGTGTATGAGTTTAATAACCGGTACAGACTGTACTTCAAGGCTCCGTGCCTTCTGTTCCCGTATTATGATGTGGAGGGTAACCTGATGAATGTGCAGAGCCGCTATCTGGGTGATCAGAAGGGGTGTCCGCGCTTTCAGTTTCCTATGGGTTCGCAGCCTCATGTGTTTAATCTGCCGGCGCTGAACGAGGAGGGTATCATATTTGTCTCGGAGGGTGTTACGGATTGCCTGGCTATGCTGTCGAGCGGTAAGAATGCGCTGGCTATTCCCAGTGCCTCGCTGCTGAAGGATGAGGATGTGAAGTTGCTGGCTGGGCATGATGTGCGTATGTATCCGGATAATGATGATGCGGGCGAGCGCCTGTTTACCGAACTGAGGGATAAGTTGGAGCTGGCGGGCGGCAGGATTATGCGCATGACGGTGGAGGATAAATTTAAGGATTATGGGGAGTTCTACCGTCTGAAGGGGTTTAGGATGAAGAAGAAATAACGTGTCACGATGGTCATGGTCATTAGGGTCATTAAGGAAAGCTTAATATAGCGTGACAGGGACCTGTCCCTAAGACACAAAAAATAGGTCAGTATCGGATGGATACTGACCTTTATTTTGGGGGTTACTTGAGCAACTGATCAATGTGGTCGGACACCGGGATCGAGTGCCAGGGGATAGATATGTGGATGTAGTTTTAATTCAAATCCAGATAGATGCAGACTGTGTACTCCTTTGTCTGGTCTGATTTTTGAAGCACAACTGGCACGAGAATTCGGTATTTTCCTGTCTTGCCGCTCAAATCCTCAAAGGTGAAGGTAAAGGATTCATTACTGAATTGGAACTCCTTTATGAGTTCCTTATTATAGATCATGGTGTTATCGCTGTCATTATAAACATGATATGGAGCATAACTCTTAATGGTTACACCGTCTTCCACCTTTAGGTCGTCTATGGTGTAGGTGATCTGAGATGATTTGTTCAAATCGGCATGTGTTACTGGCTTTTCCATAATTATGCGAGGCGATAAAGCCTTATAGGTGAAGGTTCCAGATGGATAGGACTTAAGTTGCTGTCCTTCCTTTTCCAATACTACGACATATGGTATGGTGCATTCGCCTACACCGAAATCGATATTGAATTTAGCGGAATTAAAATCGTGGACTGCCTGTTGAAGGGCTTCGCTCAACTGGTCTGCCTTTGCAATGGGCTCTTCGTCGGAGGCATACATGCCGAAACCGCTATTGGCTTTCTCTACCTCTGCAATCTTGTTATTGATCCATTCCTCAAAGAGTCCCGAGGACTGGGAGGTCTTTACAATTACCTTGTTACCGGGAACCAGATACCACTGATAGTAGGAATCCGGGTCTTCGCTGCTGCTGCAGGAGCTGAAGGCAAACATAGTTGCCACGGCTGCCAGCATGCTGATAAAAATCGACCTACATTTCATAATCGTATTGTTTAGAATTATAATTGCAAATATACAGATTAATTTGGAAATATTACACAAGGGGACTGTCCCCTTGTGTAGTTGGGATTAGTTTACATTTAATGTAAGTACCTTGGTTTCAACACCTTCACCGGATACGGTAACTTTTACTTTTCCTGCAGTTTTAGGTTTCAATACCATCTGGGCCTGGCCAAACCAGGTAGGATAGGTGCCTTCCTGGAAAGTGCGCTCGGTACTTGGTGCAGCACTTCCGAAAGCAAGCATCCGGGCTCCTTCAACCTCCACTTTCAGCTCTCTGTCCTGATTGGCAAATACCACCTGCTGGGCATCGATAAGACTCACGTTTACGAAAATCAGGTTGCCCACCTTATAGGCTGACTTCTCGGGAGCAATGCACAGTTCCACATTTCCCTGGGCACTGCGCAACTCGCTTTCCTTCTTCACTCCATCGGCGGTGGTGGTCACAGCCTTCAGGATACCAGGCTGATAAGCCACCTCGAAGGTAGCGCAATTCTTCTCCGGAACTTTCTCACCAATCAACTGGTCATTCAGATAGAGTGCCACGTTTGCTGCATTGGTGAATACCTCGACAATAGCCTTTTCGCCCTCATAGCCGGACCAGCTCCAACTTGGGATACCGTCAGTGCCACGCCACATGGCAGTAACCGTCTTCTTGCCTGGGAAAATAGGACGCACGGTAATATAACCCGTTGATTCTTTTTCGAATATAGACTTGGCCAGCATAGCCTCGGCGGTAGGATTACCTATCAGGTCTAATGCTCCGGTTCCTGCTACCTTCCATGGGAATGGTTTGGTGAACGCAGGTGCAGCGCCTTCATCTACATAAGTCCAACTGCCAATGCCTACCTCGCCCAGATAATCCCAACTGGTCCACATGAAATCACCAATTACGGTAGGGAGTTGCTCTACCAGTTGCCAGTTGTCGTACAAATCCTGAGGCATGGTCTCACTGCCTACAATCACACGGTCAGGATGCAACTGCGCATCCAGTGCCATACGGCGGTTGCCGTAATTGTAACCCGGAATATCCAGCAGATCCAAACCTGGGGTGCAAATCTGGTCGATAGGAGGGGCAAGCACCGCATTCAGCATGCCATCGCCCTGCTGAGACATCATCTCATTATATTGCTCACTACTGATCTTCTGAACGGCTTCATTGGCTTTCTCGCTCTGCTGGAACAGATTCTGTCCCATGGTAGCCAGCATCTGGATCATCAGGTTCATACCAGCGGTGGTAGGACGGGACTTGTCCAACTGATGCAAGAGCGACACTAGGTTCTTCTCAATTTCCAAACCTTCTGCAGTGGCAGGCTCAGCTACCTCATTACCAATGGAATACATCACTACCGAAGGGTGATTATAGTCCTTCTTCACGAAATTACGGACATCCTTCTCCCAGTCCTCCAGAAAGAAATTGCCGTTGTCATAAGGGTTCTTCTTTTCGGTCCAGGTATCCCAAAGCTCGTCCATGACGTACATGCCCAACTTATCGCATGCCCGCAATACGGCTTCTGAACAGGGGTTGTGCGCACTGCGGATAGCGTTAAAGCCATAGGATTTCAGCATCTCAATCCTGCGGATGGCAGCATCATCGTACTCGGCAGCACCCAAGATACCGTTGTCATGATGCACACAACCACCTTTTAATAAAGTAGGATCACCGTTTACCAGGAATCCCTGCTGTGCATTCCATGCTAAGGTGCGGATACCAAATTCCACCTCGCGGGTTTCCACTACCTTGCCGTCTTTCTTTAGCTCCACACGGGCGGTATAAAGGGTAGGAGTTTCTGCACTCCATAGTTTGGCATCGGGTATAGCAACCTCAGTATTGTCACCCTCTATGGCAGCCAACTGTTTGCCATTCAGGCAAATATCGGCACTGACCTCACCGCCACGGTGCGATGTCACCACCTCGATTACAGCAGGGTTAATGCTTTTGGTAAGTACCTTAACGTCCTCAATATAGGCATCTTTATCCTGAATGCTGAGATGCAGCGGGCGGTAGATTCCAGCACCACTGTACCAACGGCTATTCGGCACATCCTTATTATCTGCATCGATGCGAATGGTGTTTTCACCTGCTTTCAGGAAACCGTCCAGGCATACCTCATAGCCGGTATATCCATAGGTATATCCTCCTGCTTCCTGCTCATTTACAAACACTTTAGAGTGATTATACACACCTTCCAGTTCCAATGTGATGTGCTTCTTGGCAGGATCGTCAACTAACGTAAACGTTTTTTCGTAGTGATACACATTTCCGGGATAGTATGCACCGGCACCCTTGGTACCTGCATCGGCACTGCGGGTCTCGGTCTGCATGGCATCGTGAGGCAGATCCACTAAAACTCTTTCTTGATTGGTGTCTGACCAGAACATCCAGTCTTCATTAAAATCAGGCGTAGGAGCAGTAGTACTGCATCCCCATGCAGCTAGCGAAATGGTGCACAGCGAAATATAGTTTTTATTCATAGTGGTTATATTATGATTACTATCTGCAAAAATAGTAAAAATAATTATGCACTTGGGTTTATGGTATCGTTATTTTCCCTTAAATTTGGTGTTTTCAGGGAAAATATGTTTATTTGCAGTGAGCATTGACTTGTCATGATGGTCATGGTCATTAAGGTCATTAAGGAAAATGATGTTGCTCCGAAGACAGATTTATGAAGAGTATAGAAGTTGTAGCTGCCGTAATAATTGCTGATAATAAGGTGTTTGCCACTCAGCGCGGCTATGGGGATTATAAGGATTACTGGGAGTTTCCGGGTGGTAAGATTGAACCTGGGGAGACTGCTCAGCAGGCTTTGGTGCGCGAGATTCAGGAGGAACTGGCTACTGTGGTGGATGTGGGGGAGTTTATCGGGACTTCGGAATGTGAGTATCCGAAGGCGAATGTGATTCTGCACTTTTATGCGTGCAGCGTGCTGAGCGGTAATCTGCAGCTGCTGGAGCATGAGGCTGCCCGTTGGCTGGGAAAGCATGAGTTGGATAGTGTGCAGTGGCTGCCTGCGGATGAGGAGATTATTCCTCAGATTCATGCGTTGCTATGAATCGTGACGCGTTACAGTGTGACAGCAAAAATAATGCCTCTCCTTATGGGGAGAGGCATATTCATTAATTCTAAACACGTACAAGTAAGATGGAGTATTACTCCATGTAGTGGCGTACGCCATGGTTTT
>JAZQPA010000072.1:0-4820 GCA_045628125.1 Bacteroidaceae bacterium | reverse complement strand
AAAGGAACTCCCTTATAGGCAATAACATCGGTATTCTCGCAGATAACGCCCTGCACCTTACCGCCCTCGATGCTCAGCACCGGATTCTCATCAGCGACCTGCTGAGCACCAGAACATGCTGTCAGTGCCAGAGCCGCAATGGCTAATGTGTGTAATACTTTCATTGCTTTATTGATTATTGTTAGGTAATTTGTATGCAAAATTACAAAATTTATTTCATACCCATTCAGTTCTGTTTCAAAAACCAAGATAAGATACGGAAAATTTGCATATTTGCGTGCATATCCCTACATTTGCGTATTGTTAACATTTAAACTGAACTATTATGGCATTAGAAAAAACACTTGTACTGTTGAAGCCATGCACCGTAGAGCGTGGCCTGATTGGTGAGATTATCCAGATTTTCGAGAAGAAGGGATTGCGCATCGCTGGTTTGAAGATGATGCAGCTGACCGATGCAATCCTGAGCGAGCATTATTCACACCTGAGCGATAAGCCATTCTTCCAGCGCGTGAAGGACAGCATGATGACCAGTCCTGTTGTGGCTCTGGCATTGGAGGGTGTTGACGCTATTGAGGTGGTTCGCACACTGGCAGGTCCTACCAATGGCCGTAAGGCTGCTCCTGGCACCATCCGTGGTTCTTACTGCATGTCATTCCAGGCTAATATTGTTCACGCCAGCGATGGTCCTGAGACTGCTGCTGCCGAGTTGAAGCGTTTCTTCAAGGATGAGGAAATCTTTGATTACAAGCTTCCTACCATGTTGAGCCTCTATGCAAATGACGAGTTCTAAAGCATAAAAAATCCCGAAGGTCCATTACAGAAACCCTCGGGATTCTTTTTTATTCTTAGCCCGCATGCAGCTTTTCCTTGATGCAGATCCTGCGGTATTATTTGGCATTCTCCGGATTATTCAAATCCACCCATTCGCCCATGTAAGTCACCATATCCGCCATACTTGGCGACATGACCACATTCGCACGATTGTTGTCATACAGTTGAATATCAAACCGATAGGTCATCATGTTATGACGCACATCAAAACGTAGGGTCAGTGAACCGTCCTTTTTGTTCTTCTTTTTCATATTGAGAACCGGATGGTCAAAATCGGTTGGAATACCCTCACCATAAGATGCCATATGTACATCACCCACATAAGGCAGATTGGCAAAGATGGAGTCGTTACGCATGATGATATAATCCGTTCCGTCCAGCACCTTCATGGGGTATTTCGTCGGCATCATCTCATTCATATTGATGCGCATATTGGCAGGCATCTGCACGTCAGCCGGCTTAATCTTCTTCTGAGCATTGGCGCCCACACATATCATCAGCATGAATAACGCCCATAAAATCTTTTTCATAACAGTCCGTTTTTAGTTTATACTGCAATTTGCTTATACTGCAAAGATAGGAATTATTTCAATTCGCCAAACAATTTGGGGCATATTTTGCGTTTTCCGAGTGTGTGGCTTGCCTTTTTTGCCAAAAAACGATATATTTGCATGTATATATAATATGTGAAAAATGGAGTTGTTCAGACATACCAAGGATTGCATCCGAGCCAATTATTTCTATCTGATGGAGCGGATGTTTCCCTCACGCATCACTGATGCACATCATATTCCTATCATAATCAATAACTTCAACCGCCTCACCATGTTGCAGCGGCTGGTGTCATCCTTGCGTTCGCGAGGGTATACCAACCTGTACATTCTGGACAACTGCAGTACCTATCCGCCACTGCTGGAATGGTACAAGACGTGTGGAATCGAGATTATCCACTTGCCTGGAAATCTGGGTTTCAAGGCTTTATGGAAGCATAAACCCACCCGCCAGCGGTTCTGTGGCGATTACTACATTTATACCGATCCGGATCTGGAACTGGATCCTGCATGTCCTGACGATATCATTGAGCGGATGTTCGATGTGCTGAAGAACCGCAAGCAGAAGGCTTTCAAGATTGGCCCTTCCATCCGAATCGATAACCTTCCGGCTTGCTACCGCCATCGCGATCAGGCTGTTTCGTTCGAGAGTCAGTACTTCAACGAACCGGTTCAGGTGGATGACCTGCTGCTGTATCGGTCGCCTATCGATACCACCTTTGCCTTGTACCGCCCTCGCATCGGTCTTTCCCGTCGCATTTCTCTGGAGAGTTACCGTATGGCAGCCCCTTATGCCATTCAGCATTTGCCTTGGTATCAGGATTCCGATCATCTGGATGATGAGGAACTGTTCTATCAGGATGCGTGCCGTAAGGGTCGGCAAATCACCATGTGGAGTACGAAATAAATTTAATATACAAACCTATCATGAAAAACGTTGTTATTTTATTCCTTCTGGTGCTCGGTTCACTTACTGCTTGGGCACAGAACGGACCGAGAGGCCAGTTGATGGCCGGTGCAGGTAAGGTGGATTTCACCCCTGCCGAGAGTGAGCTGCCCGAAGGCTCGTACGGTATCCTGAATCATGTGTACAGTCGTGCCATTGTGATGAGCAACGGCAGTACCAAGGCGGCTCTGGTGAGCATTGATGCCGGTGGTGTGCACGAGGGACTGTATCAGGAGGCCAAGAAAAAGATTGTGGCTTTGGGTATTCCGGAGAATAATATCCTGATTGTGGCTACCCACACCCATGCCGGTGCGCGTGTGGCTAACGATAAGTTGAGCGATAAGATTGCCGAATCGGTTAAGGTGGCATTGGGCAAGATGGTGCCTGCTCAGGTAAGTTATGGCGAGGGCGTGAGTTACCTGAATGTCCGTCGCGACCTGTTTGATGCTGAACGTGGAAGCTGGTGGGAAGGTCCTAATTACGATGGAAATTCCGATAAGACTGTGGGTGTAATTTACTTTAAGTCTATGGATAACAAGCCGATAGGTGTGTGGTACAATTATGCTATGCATGCTGTTATTACCGGAAATCTGGATATGGTTTCGGCCGATGTTCCGGGTGAGTGCAGTACCTATATCGAGGAATCGGTGGGTGACGACTTTGTGGCTCTGTGGAGCGAGGGTGCTGCCGGCGACCAGAATCCTATCTTCTTCCAGCAGACTTTCGATTTGCGCGATATCCGTATTGCTGATTATGCCAAGAAGGGTATCGACATCAGCAACAAGATGCCTCCTGGAGGTCAGGGAATGGACCGCAACAACCCTAAGGTACGTCAGCTGATGGATGAGCAGAAGCGTATGATGATGAGTTTTGCTCAGATTTTAGGTGAGGAGGTGAAGCACACCATGCGCGAGATGCGTCGGTTCGAGAACAATGTCACCCTGAATGGTGCTCAGAAGACTGTATCCGTTCCAGGCCGCAAACTGGTCAATAATGAGGGTCGTGCCGGTTATGCAGGTGTGTATGAGGATGCTGATCCTATTGATATCCGCCTGTGCCTGCTGATGATTGACGATATGCCTATTGGTGCTGTTAATGCTGAGATTTACAACAAGATAGCTGTAAAGTTCAAGAAGGCTTCCCCTTATCGTCGGGCCATGATTTCCACCATTACCAACGGATTCAGTGCTGCCGGATACATTCCTGATGATGAGTCGTATGGTGCTCAGACTTTCGAGGTGACTACCGCCCGCTGTAAACCTGGATTTGCCGAATCGGCCATCATCAATGGTTTACTTGATCTGATTCACGATGTGACACATTAAATAAAAAAGGAGGATTGAAAAATCCTCCTTTTTTTATGTTGCAGGTGTGTAACCCAAACAGAACAATACCGCCACTGCTACAAACTGTTCTTGATTTCTTAGGGCCTCTGTATTTTTTTCTTTTCCTGACTATTCTGTAAAAAAGAACGCATGGGGGGTATCTGCCTTGGGTACTTTTTTGTATCTTTACGCCAAAATAAGGCTGATTATGAAACACCCGTTCAGGACAGTATTGAAAATTCTGGCCACAGTGGTATCCACCATACTGCTGTTGCTGGTGCTTTCTGTGTCTGGTGCGTACTGGTGGTTCAGTAGGGACGATGCCCGACAGATGGTGTTCGAGAAGGGTATCGGGCTGTTGCAGGACAAACTGCAGACCCGTGTTTCGGCCGATAGCGTGCGACTGGAAGTGCTCCGGGGACAGGTGCATTTCTATGGCGTGCAGATTAACGACCGGCAGGATTCGCTTCTGGTGCGCATTGGCGAGCTTCGGGCCGGCATTGACCCGCAGGCTTTACGGCATAAAACAGTAAAAGTGAGCCGTTTGGAACTGAAGGATGCCGATGTTCGAATGTGGCGCGACTCGCTGGACAGTAATTTCCAGTTTGTGGCCGATGCTTTCCGCAAGAAACCGGATGCCAAACCGAAGAAGGCTCCCCAATGGACAAAAAAGTGGAAACTGGAATGGGATGTGGAAGATGTGGTTCTGCAGCAGGTGCATGCCCGATGGGATGTCAGGAATAAGGTGCGCAAGAACCTGAACAAACCTCACCGTGGGGCGTTCGATGCCAATCATCTGGATGCCACACTCAATCTGAAAGCCAGTCTGCAGCAGTCGGGTGATGAGGGTTACCGCTTCATAATCAAGGAGATGAATGCCACCGATTTCAGTAGCGGATTACAGGTGGACCGGTTGACCGCTCAAGCCACACTCTATAAGGATAGGGTGGAGACGGGCGATGTGCAGATTCAGATGGCCCATACCGATATTCGCCTTCAGCCTTTTACTTTGGATTTTAAGGAGAAGCTGATCCGTAAGCCTTTCACGCTTTCCGCCAATGTGCTGCTGTCGGATTTGGCACAACCGTTTGCGCCTGATTTGGAGAACTTTAGCACTCTACTGCAACTCACCACTCGGGTGTCTGGCCCGTTGGATAGCCTGCG
>JAZQPA010000071.1:0-3192 GCA_045628125.1 Bacteroidaceae bacterium | reverse complement strand
CTCCTCAGCAGCAAAAAGAGCAGCTTTGGCATTCAAGGTGTCAAAAACGGTCTCTATCAACAGGGCATCCACTCCACCCGCTATCAGGGCCGTCATCTGCTCCACATAGGCCGAGACCAAGGTATCAAAATCCAAGGCACGATAAGCAGGATTCTCCACATCAGGGCTCATGCTGCAGGTCTTGTTGGTCGGACCCACAGAACCTGCCACGAATCTGGGTTTCAGTGGATTAGCTGCGGTAAACTCGTCAGCCACTTCACGGGCAAGGCGTGCACCCTCGAAGGCCATCTCATAGCAGTAATCCTCCAGATGGTAATCCTCCATGGAAATGCGCTGACTACTGAAGGTGTTAGTGCTGATAATGTCAGAACCCGCCAGCAGATACCGGCGGTAAATGCCCTGCACCACATCGGGACGGGTCAGGTTCAGCATATCATTATTGCCCTTCATGATGCCGGGAACATCCGCAAAGCGTTCCCCACGGAAATCCTCCTCCGCCAGGTTCTGCTTCTGCAGCATGGTACCCATGGCACCGTCCAGCAGCAGTATCCTCTCTTTCACTATATCGCGCATTACCATGTGTTTGGATTTTACAAATTCTCAATTAAAAAAAGTCTGACGGTTTCCCATCAGACTTTAAACATACGCGCCATTTCGCGCTTATCATCTTTCTCCTTGATGGATTGCCGCTTGTCATACTCCTTCTTACCCTTAGCCAGGGCTATGGCCACCTTACACAAACCCTTCTCGTTGATGAACATTCGGGTTGGAATGATGGTGAAACCGGGAGTCTTCTCGGCCTGCTGCAACTTGCGCAGTTCCTTGCGGGTAAGCAGCAGCTTACGCTCCCTTCGGGTAGCATGATTATTGTACGAGCCGTAGCTGTACTCGGCAATATGCATGTTCTTGACCCACAGCTCACCAGCCGCAAAATAGCAATAGGTATCCACCAGGCTGGCACGTGTCTCGCGTATCGACTTAATCTCGGTACCCGTCAGCACGATGCCTGCCGTGAAAGTCTCCACAAACTCGTAGTCGAACGACGCACGTTTGTTGCGGATGTTTACCTGTGCCGGTTTTGTGGGTTTCTTATCTTTCATTACTTAACAATCTTTCCCTTATTATACCAGATGCTCTGATCGTTGACATTCAACTTATAACCGTAATAATCAGGATAATTCTTATCGATTACCTCTGGTTTCAGCACATCTTGATACATGTCGAAAATGGCCAGGATTGGGAAACTGACTGCGCAGTATCTCAATGAGCCCTTTGAAGTATCAGCCACATTGATAACCTTAATATACATGGTGTTGTTCTCAACCTTCTCCACATAAGCCTGGAAGCAAGAGCCATTAACAGTCTCTGGCAGAATAGTCTCGGTCATGCAGTTCAGGTAGCCGTCAGCAGCCGAAGGAGTAAAACTAGCGAATGATGTAGTCTTTTCCTTAGCGCTTTCCTTCTCTACGAAATAGCTGAAATAACCAGAGATAGCATTCTTAACCTCTACTGGATAATATTCCTTGTTATATATATCCTCAACAGTCTGTCCCTGTTCCAGGACAATCTCCAGAACAGCCATTACACGGCTTGGAGTGGTACCATCCTTATACTGCAGGAATGAAGGATTAGAAACAGAGAATGTGTGATCATCATCAGCAGTAAGCACTTTACCGTTCTGAGAAACATTGAAGAATCCAGTCATAACCACAGTAGAGTTGCCTGGGTCATCATTACCTGGCAAACATGAGGTCAACGATGTCATCACTAATGCCATCAAACTTACAAAAAACAGTTTAAACTTATTCATATTGGTGTTTTTTAATTTATCGGCGCAAAGATAGCGGAAAAACCACCCGCCACAAAAGGTTTTAATTCTTTTTATCAAATAATAAAGGTTTCTATGTTTTCATCCACATAATAAGCCACCATTCCGGTCAGTGACTCCTCCTCTTCTATGTACCACTCTTCTATCTCATCAAAAGCCTCGTACTGCTCATACATGGCCATGAATTCCTCGTCGGTACGCTCACGCATCAGGTCCTCCCTATTGGCATCATACACCTCGCGTGCCTTATATATCTGCTTGCTGAAATCCTTCAGTCCCCACAGGCGCATGGCTTTGGCAAAAGGGTTGTCAAAGATGAACGGGCCATAACCGTTCTGTATCAGTTGGCAGAAACCACCATCCATCACCTCCTCGCGGAAGATGTGGTACGCCAGCAGCGTAATCTGGTCGCCGTTCAACTGCTGCATCAGTTCGGCAGTAATCTGTCCGTCACCCAACTTCAGGTAAGCCTGAACAAACACATCAATAAAGGCATCCATGCCCTCCTGAGCCGCCTTCTGGAGGTCCTCCTCCTTAATTATATTCTTCTCCATATTGTAGTTCTGAAACGTGGAAATGCCAAACTGCGGCATTTCCGTATGCAAACTTACGCAAAAAATAAGAATTATTCCCTTTCCGTTCTAAAAAAATACCCAATTCATGGTAGAAGATTCAAAGAAAAAACCTATTTTTGCAAGTGCAAATATTATGGAATAATTAATTTTCATTTTTTAATACTAATAAATCATGGTTTATTCACACGAAGTACAAAACATGTGTTGTGTTGCCAAGGGTCCTAACCACGGACCTGCTCCAATCCCTGAAGAGGGTAAGTGGATTCAGGCAAAGGAAATCAAGGACATCTCAGGTCTGACTCACGGTATCGGTTGGTGTGCTCCTCAGCAGGGTGCATGTAAGCTGACCTTGAACGTTAAGGACGGTGTTATTGAGGAGTGTCTGGTTGAGACCATCGGTTGCTCTGGTATGACCCATTCAGCAGCTATGGCATCTGAGATTCTGCCAGGTAAGACTATCCTGGAGGCTCTGAATACCGACTTGGTATGCGACGCTATCAATACCGCAATGCGCGAGCTGTTCCTGCAGATCGTTTACGGCCGTACCCAGTCAGCTTTCTCTGAGGGTGGTCTGATGATCGGTGCTGGTCTGGAAGACCTGGGTAAGGGTCTGATCTCTCAGACTGGTACTCTGTATGGTACTAAGGTTAAGGGTACCCGTTACCTGCAGCTGACCGAGGGTTACATCAACAAGATGTTCCTGGACAAGGACGATCAGGTTTGCGGTTACGAGTTCGTTCACATGGGCAAGTTCATGGATGCTATCAAGAAGGGTGTTCCAGCTGACGA
>JAZQPA010000070.1:0-35378 GCA_045628125.1 Bacteroidaceae bacterium | reverse complement strand
GGTTGTTCGCGGAGTAGGGTGGCTACGGGTTTGAAGGCCACACGGAAATAAATGTCCTGTCCGTTGCTTATTCCGCCCTGAATGCCTCCACTCCTGTTGGTAGAGGTGGTAATGCCATTTTCACCAGGCACGAACAGGTCGTTCTGCTCTGAGCCTCGCTGGGTTATTCCAGCAAAGCCCATGCCGTACTCAAAGCCCTTTACGGCATTGATACTCAGCATGGCATGACCCAACTGGGCATGCAATTTGTCGAAGGCGGGTTCGCCTAGTCCGGTAGGGCAACCTTTTATTACACAAGTAATTACTCCTCCAATGGTATCGCCATCAGCTTTTACCTCGGCTATCAGCTGTTCCATTTCACGTGCCTTGTCCGCATCCGGGCAGCGCACAATGTTGCTCTCGGTTTGGCTCAGGTCGTACCGGGTGTAATCGTTTTCCAGTGCGATGTGGCCAACTTGCGAGGTGTAGGCCTGGATGCTGATGCCAAGCTGCCTCAGGGCTAGTTTAGCCAGTGCTCCTGCCACTACACGGGCAATGGTTTCGCGAGCCGATGAACGTCCGCCACCCCGGTGGTCGCGAATGCCGTATTTCTGGAAATAGGTGTAATCGGCATGTGAAGGGCGAAACACCTGGCGCAGGTTGTCATAGTCGTTGCTATGCTGGTTGGTGTTGCGCACCAGGAAACCAATCGGACAGCCGGTACTTTTGCCTTCGAATATGCCCGACAGCAGTTCCACCTGGTCGCTTTCCTTACGGGCCGTAGTGATATGACTTTGCCCCGGCTTGCGTCGGTTCAGTTCCTGCTGGATAAAGTCAATATCTACATCGATGCCGGCAGGAAAGCCGTCAATAACACCTCCGATGGCAGCTCCGTGGCTTTCCCCGAATGTGGATACCGTAAACAATTTACCCCATGAATTCCCCATGCTTACACCTTATAATATTAGTTTTCACAATTGCAGCCACCACCACAGCTGCCACCGCAACCGCCTCCGCAGTCACCGCCACAGTTGCCTCCGCAGCCTCCGCAGCCGCCTTCACCGCTCATGTAGTTCAGCATGCTTTGTAATTCTTCATTGGTGGCATCGCGCATTTCTACAACTTTGCCCTTGAAATTCAAAGATTTTCCTGCCAATGGGTGGTTCAGGTCGATGGTTACGCTATCTGTTCCAACTTTTACGATGGTGGCATTCATTCTATTGCCTTCTCCATCCATCATTGGCACAACCAAACCTTCAACGATGTGCTCGCTGTCGAATTTTCCGTTCACTTCGAAAGTCTTCTTAGGAAGATCCATGACATATTCCTGTACGAAGTCACCATAGGCGTCGTCAACACCAAGAGTGAAGTCAAAATCTTGCCCCTTTTCTAATGACAAAATGTTATTTTCAAATGCTTCTAAGGTAAAGCCTAAACCACTGATAAACTGAAAAGGATGCTCTTCTGGAGCTTTTTCAGTCATTTCCATTACGCCATCGGCGTTCTTTGTGTACAATTCGTAAGCTACGGTAATGTACTTGTTGTTGTTCTCTTCCATTGTCTTTAAACTTTTTTCAAAGTGCAAAGATACACAAAGTCATTTACTTGCCCAAGTTTGGCGATGAAAATTGATGCATGGATTTCAAACCCTATGGCAAAGTTACTAAAAGTACGAGCGCACCGTTTGGATACATCGGTTCTCAAATACCGCTACCCTGCATAGGCTTATTGTCAGTATGTCAGTCAGTCAGCAAGTGGACTTTTTGCCCTGTGAATTGATACTTTTTGAGGCTTAACTGATGACTGGCCGTGGTCTTAAGAGAAGACAGAATCCGGTCATAAGTGATGACAGAATCTGGGCGCTATACCGGTTATTTGGTAACTGACATTTTACTGACTGACATACTGACATTAAGGAAGGTGCACATGGGGTACTTTTGTGTTTAGGATGCGTTTGGCTATTATTTTATTTCTTTATAATAAATTCTATTTCAATTAATAATATAATTGTAGATGCTAAATAAAACCAGAAGAAAGAAAAAAATAAAACTAGCGTTTTCTTTAAATTCTGCCAGCTATCCTGAAAAAGAAATGCAGTATACCGCAAAAATCGGATGGAGACACCTGAAATTCTTTTTTCTACTCCTCATTTGACAATCCTGCTGACAAATACCGGTGCTTTATCTCCTGGATGAGTGCCACACGCTGTGTGGGGCTTAATGTCAGTTGTCAGTCAGTCAGTGTATACATACTCCTTGTGAATTTTGCTACTACGCGAGGTCGCAAATATTCCTTCGGCACGGAATTGTTATCTACACGTCAATCGCTTTTGCCACTCGCTTGCTGACTGACTGACATGCTGACAATAAGCCCCTCCTGAAATACTAAATTCGCCAAAGCAGATATACCTAGGACTTTATAACTATGTTATAATTTTGTAGGATGGCTAAAAATGACTATATTTGCACCTTTAAAAGATAAAAGAGCAACCGAATAGAGAGTTTATCGTTGAAAGATTGCAAATAATAAGATAATTCGGGGTAAAATTTAGAAATTGTTATTTTTAGACCTTAAAAAATTGCAATTTGTTTGTTTCTATCGTGAATTAGCCGTAAATTTGCAGTCCCTTTAGGTGAAAAGATTAAAACAAGATATGAAACATCCGTTGAGAAGTGCAGTTTGCACAGAAGGAAGAAGAATGGCTGGTGCCCGCGCATTGTGGGTGGCCAACGGCATGAAACGTGAGCAGTTTGGAAAGCCCATCATTGCCATTGTTAATTCGTTTACACAATTTGTTCCCGGACATACCCATTTACATGAGATTGGTCAGATAGTAAAGGCTGAAATTGAAAAGTTAGGCTGCTATGCTGCTGAATTCAATACCATAGCAGTGGATGACGGCATTGCCATGGGACACGATGGCATGCTGTACTCATTGCCATCGCGTGATATTATTGCCGATTCTGTAGAGTATATGGTGAATGCGCACAAGGCTGATGCTATGGTGTGCATTTCCAACTGTGATAAAGTAACTCCCGGTATGCTGATGGCTGCCATGCGCCTGAATATCCCTGCTGTTTTTGTGAGCGGCGGACCTATGGAGGCTGGTAAGGTGAACGGCGAGAATGCCGACCTGATTACTGCCATGGTGAAGGGCGGTGACCCAACAGTCAGTGATGAGGAACTGGAAATTGTGGAACATAGTGCCTGCCCTGGCTGTGGTGCCTGCTCGGGCATGTTTACTGCCAATTCCATGAACTCGCTGACCGAGGCTTTGGGCTTCTCTCTGCCTGGTAACGGCTCCATTTTGGCTACCCATGTAAATCGTGTACAGCTGTTCAAGGATGCTGCAAAAATTATTGTAAAGAATGCCATGGCATATTATGAGGATGGTGACGAGAGCGTATTGCCACGCAGCATTGCTACCCGTCAGGCTTTCCTGAATGCCATGACGCTGGATATTGCGATGGGCGCATCTACCAATACGGTGCTGCACTTGCTGGCTGTGGCTCAGGAAGGTGGCGTGGATTTCAAGATGAGCGATATTGATGCGCTTTCACGCAAAGTTCCTTTCTTGTGCAAACTTGCTCCTAACTGGCAGAAATATTCCATCCAGGAAGAGAACCGTGCTGGCGGTATCTTGGGCATCTTGGGAGAATTGGCCAAAGGCGACTTGCTGGATCTGACCTGCAAGCGTGTGAATGGTGCCACTCTGGGTGAGGATATCAAGAAATATAGCATTACGGGAGAAACCATTGATCCTGAAGCTGACCGTATTTATCATTCGGCTCCTGCAGGCAAGTTCTCTACCAAGATGGGTTCTCAGGATACCCGTTGGGAGTCACTGGATACCGACCGCGAGAACGGTTGTATCCGAGACATTGAGCATGCTTACACCAAGGATGGTGGCATGGCTGTCCTGTTCGGAAACATTGCTCAGGATGGCTGCGTGGTGAAGACAGCGGGTGTGGCTCCTGAATTGTGGCACTTTGAAGGCCCTGCTGTTTGCTTCGACTCTCAGGAAGATGCCTGCGATGGTATTCTGGGTGGTAAGGTTAAGAAGGGCGACTGTGTGGTCATTACTCACGAAGGTCCTAAGGGTGGTCCCGGCATGCAGGAAATGTTGTACCCTACTTCCTATATTAAATCCATGCACATGGGCAAGGAATGTGCCTTGATTACTGATGGCCGTTTCAGTGGCGGTACTTCAGGCCTTTCCATCGGGCACATCTCTCCAGAGGCTGCTTCGGGTGGAAATATCGGAAAAATTAAGGATGGCGATATCATTGTTATCGATATTCCTAGTCGCAGCATCAATGTGAAGCTGAGCGATGAGGAACTGGCTGCCCGTGAGCAGCAACCATTAAAGCGTAATCGTGTTGTAAGCAAAGCACTTCGTGCATATGCGCAGAGTGTGAGCAGTGCAGATAAAGGTGGCGTGAGAATTATTGATTAAGAATTGCGATGAGTGAGAGAATAACTGGTGCAGAGGCACTGATGCGTAGTTTGGAGCATGAGGGAGTGGATGTTCTTTTCGGATATCCTGGTGGTGCTATTATGCCCACTTATGATGCTTTGTACGATCATAAGAATACAATAAATCATGTTTTGGTGCGTCATGAGCAGGGTGCTGTTCATGCGGCTCAGGGTTATGCCCGTGTTAGTGGAAAGGTTGGTTGCGTCATTGTAACATCTGGTCCTGGTGCCATGAACACCATTACAGGTATTGCCGATGCCATGATTGACTCCACCCCTTTGGTGGTAATTTGCGGCCAGGTGGGTGCAGCCATGTTGGGTACCGATGCTTTTCAGGAAGTGGATGTGGTAGGTGTTACCCAACCAATTTCTAAATGGAATTATCAGATTCGCCGTGCTGAGGATATTCCTTGGGCAGTGGCGCGTGCTTTCTATATTGCCCGTAGTGGCCGACCAGGTCCTGTTGTGCTGGATTTCACTAAGAATGCACAGACGGCATTGATTGACTATGCACCACAAGTGGTGGATTTTATCCGTTCCTACAAGCCGGTTCCACAATGTGAATTGGGCGTGATCGAGAAAGCTGCGCAAATGATTAATGACAGCGTAAAGCCATTCATGGTGGTAGGTCAGGGCGTAGAGCTGGCTGGTGCCAACCAGGAACTTCTGGCTCTTTGTGAAAAGGCACAGATTCCTTTTGCAACTACTTTCTTGGGACTGTCTGCGGCACCTTCTGATCATCCTCTTAACATGGGCCGTTTGGGTATGCATGGAAACTTGGCACCGAATGTGATGACTAATCAGTGCGATTTGCTCATTGCCGTGGGTATGCGTTTCGATGATCGTGTGACGGGTAATCTGAAAACTTACGCCAAGCAGGCAAAGATTATACATTTTGAAATAGATCCTTCAGAAATAGACAAAAATGTAAAGGTAACTCTTCCTGTGCTGGGTGACTGTAAGCAAACTCTAAGTGACGTGAATCTGTTGGTGGAACCTGCCAAGCATGATGCCTGGATTGCAGGTTTTGCTCCTTATGCAGATAAAGAATATAATAAGGTGATAGATGCAGCCTTGAATCCAACCGATGGACCATTACTGATGGGTGAGGTAATCCGTAAGGTTTCCGACGCATCGAACAATGAGGCTATCATGGTTACTGATGTGGGGCAGAACCAAATGTTCGCCTGCCGTTATTTTAATTTTACCAAGCCACGTTCCGTAGTTACTTCCGGTGGATGTGGAACCATGGGTTTCGGTATCCCTGCAGCTATGGGAGCATGTTATGGTGCTCCTGACCGTACAGTATGCATGTTTGCGGGAGATGGAGGATTACAGATGACTATTCAGGAGTTTGGCTGTATCATGGAACATCAGATTCCAGTGAAGATGATATTGCTGAATAACAATTTCCTTGGAAATGTGCGTCAGTGGCAGTATATGTTCTTTAATAAGCGTTATTCATTCACTCCGATGACCAACCCTGACTATGAGCTTATTGCCAAAGGATATGGTATTCCATGCCGTACTGTTGTGGAAAGGGAAGATTTGGATGCGGCTATCCGTGAGATGCTGGATTCTGATGGCCCATTCTTATTGCAGGTGGCTGTGAAGGAAGAGGATAACATCCTACCGATGACCCCTCCGGGAGGAAATGTTGATGAAATGTTATTGGAAATTAAGTGATGGAGACAAACAAGAATATAGGAGCCGCAGAGCCGATGGAGCAGCGAGAGCAAAAACAAATGAATTTGAATTCTGCCGAGTCGCGACAGAGGAAGGCCGAAGGCCAATGCGGTGACTGCAATACCTGCGGCAAGTGCGATGAGCAGAATGCTTCCAAATTGAACCAATTGGAAGAGGCTGTTCGTGCAGCTGCTTCCATGGAGTATAATTCATACGAAAAGAATTTGGCTCGTGAGCGTTTGGCTACGCTGGAAAAAGACAGCTTATCGGAAGGTCAGCGTGAGACATTTAAACGAAATGCAGTGGCTCGCCCTTCTGCCAGAGGTCATGAGGGTGCTCTTTTGGATCATGAGGGACTTACGCTCTATACCCTGATTATTTATTCGGAAAACTATGCCGGTATTTTGAACCAGATTACTGCTGTGTTCACTCGCCGTCAGGTTAATATTGAGTCTTTGAATGTGTGCTCATCATCTACTCCGGGTGTACATAAGTATACTATTACTTGCTATTGTAAGCAAGAGATGGCAGAGATGCTGGTAAAGCAGATAGAGAAGAAAATTGACGTACTGCAGGCTAATTGCTTTGTAGATGATGAGATTTTTATTTTGGAAACCTCATTGCTTAAACTGTCAACTCCTTTGGTATTAGCCAACCAGGAAATCAGTCGTATTGTCCGCCGGTTCAATGCCAAGATTGTAGAAGTGAATTCCACTTATACAATTGTTGAGCTGACCGGTATTACTGTTGACATTTTGGAGCACTTTAAGCAACTGAACGAGCTGGGGTGTGTCCTGCAGTTTGTACGTACCGGTAGAATCGCAATCACTAAATCCTGCATTGAACGCTTGGATCAGTACCTGACCATGCGTGCAGAGGAACAGAAGGCATAATAATATGGCAGAAACGTTCGAGGAACTGGTGGCGAAATTTGGAAAGGTGGGCCGTTACAAAAATCAGGCAGAACCTTTTCATTGTGATGTGAACCATAATCTTTTTATGGGACATCTGGGCAATCACCTTTTGAATGCTGCAGATTTCCATAGCAGTGACCGTGGTTTTGGCATGCGCACACTCAATACGATCAATAAGACTTGGGTGCTGTCCCGCTTAGTGATTGAGATGGAAAAGATGCCTAAACGATACGATGAGTTCTATGTGGAAAGCTGGGTGGAATCGGCTATGCGCTTCTTTACCAACCGAAACTTTCGAGTTGTTTCCGAACAAGATGAGATTTTGGGCTATGGTCGCAGCATTTGGGCACTGATTGATACAGAAACCCGCCAACCTTCAAATTTGTTGGAGGTGAAAGACGGTGAGATATTAAAATGGGCGGAGCCGGAATTAGAATGTCCGATAGCCAAGCCTGGCAGAGTCAAGATGTCGAAGGATGCTCCTTTGGTAGGGCAATTCCGTGCGGCCTATAATGATGTGGATGTTAATGGTCATGTGAATTCCATTAAATATATTGAGCATGTACTCGATATTTTCCCATTATCATACTATAAAGAATACATGTTGCACCGTTTCGAGATAGCCTATGTGGCAGAGAGCTATTATGGCGACACCTTGAAACTTTATGAAGAAAAAATAGGAGAGAATGAATATGAGGTGCGCATTACCAAGGCTACGCCAGACGGAGAATTGGAATGCTGCAGATCATCATTGAGATTTAAACATTATTAATTAAAAATAGAACGAAAATGGCAAAAATGAATTTTGGCGGTGTCATTGAGGAAGTAATGACCCGTGAGGAGTTCCCATTGGAGAAGGCTCGTGAGATATTAAAAGACGAGACCATCGCAGTAATTGGTTATGGCGTTCAGGGTCCCGGTCAGGCATGCAACTTGCGTGACAACGGATTCAACGTGATTGTTGGCCAGCGTCAGGGTAAGACATTTGAGAAGGCTATCGCTGACGGTTGGGTTCCTGGTGAGACACTGTTCTCAATTGAGGAAGCTGCAACCAAGGCAACTATAGTAATGTGTTTGTTGTCAGATGCTGCAGTTATGAGCGTTTGGCCAACTTTGCAGAAGTGCTTGCAGCCTGGAAATGCACTGTATTTCTCTCATGGCTTTGCAATTACTTGGAATGACCGTACCGGTTGCGTTCCTCAGAAGGATATTGACGTAATCATGGTTGCCCCTAAGGGATCGGGTACTTCATTGCGTACTATGTTCTTGGAAGGCCGTGGTTTGAACTCATCATATGCTGTATATCAGGATTTCACTGGCAAGGCTTTGGATCGTACACTGGCTCTGGGAATTGGTATTGGTTCCGGTTATATGTTTGAAACTACTTTCCAGCGTGAGGCAACCTCTGATTTGACAGGTGAACGTGGTTCATTGATGGGTGCAATCCAGGGTCTGTTGTTGGCTCAGTACGAGGTGCTTCGTGAGAATGGTCATACACCATCTGAGGCTTTCAATGAAACTGTTGAGGAGCTGACCCAGAGTCTGATGCCATTGTTTGCAGCTAAGGGTATGGACTGGATGTACGCAAACTGTTCTACTACAGCTCAGCGTGGTGCTTTGGACTGGATGGGCCCATTCCATGATGCAATCAAGCCTGTAGTGGAGAAATTGTATGCATCTGTTAAGTGTGGTAATGAGGCTCAGATTTCAATTGATGCTAACTCTAAGCCAGATTATCGTGTAGGTTTGGAGAAGGAGCTGGCTGCATTGCACGAGAGTGAGATGTGGCGTACTGCTGAGGTGGTAAGACAATTGCGTCCTGAGAATAACTAAAAAAATAAGCGGTGCAAATGCACCGCTTATTTTTTTGTAAAATATCGCATGACTTTCCATCCCATCTTCAAACCATCATAGATGGCTAGCCCGTTGCTTACCCATTTGTATCCTAGATCAAACTTATCACGCACAGGAACAGGTGAAAACAGTGAACTAGCCTGCATTCCGATGTTTTTCTTTTTCTGCGTGAGCTGCTTTTTCAGTTGCAACTTGCGCTTGCGGATATCTTCCAATGTTATAGGCTGCTGATTCATGCTTCTTCCTCCTTTGTTTTATCAGGTTCCATTGCACCTTCTGTTTCATCCCTTAATAATACATTAGCTATAAACTGAGTGATTGGGATAAGAATCCATTTCTCACGCTGCTTATAGATGCAGAAAAGTAGAATCAAAAGGATTAATGTCATAATTGCATAAGCAGTAGTCAACCCTCCTACAATTGGACTAATCAGATAGATGGCAGTAAATGACAGATAGAATAATACCACGATGCCCAGGCACATGAGTATAAATCCCAACACTATGGCTGAAAAGAGTTTTGAAAGCTTTTCTACCAAGTCAAGTGTCAGGTATTCCTTCTCCAGCTTAACATAGCATTTTACTTCATCTAAAAGCTGGTTCAGGTTATCTGTCGTTTTGCTATCGCCCCACATTAGATTTCGTCATCGATAACAACCTCTGCAATTGGGTCGTTCTTCTTAGAGATCTTGCTCTGGATGTCCTTAACCAGCTTTTCGAAATCTTCCTTACTCAACTTTACGCCATGATCGCGTAATGCCTGTGCAATCTTATCACGAGTGTCCTCACCCTTTTCAGGAGCGAACAAAATACCTAATGCAGCACCAGCGATTGCTCCGCCGATAAAAGCTGCCAATACATTTAAAGTCTTCATTTCAGTAACATTTTTAGTTATACTCAGCACAAATATACAAAATGATTTGTAAATTTGCATGCTTTATTCTCTTTTTTTTTGTTATTTGATATTATTGTTTCGCGGTTAATGTTTTTTAACCACATAGCGATGGCTGTTAGGGAAAAAAGCTGTAACTTTGAATCGAAATAATAAACAGATATTCTAATTTGAATACTAATTTAAAATAACATTAATACACTATGAAGAAGTTTGTTGTACTTGGTTTAGGTTTGTGTTTGGCATTTGGCTTGACTTCTTGTAAATCAAGTGAAAGCGCTTATCGTAAAGCCTATGAAAAGGCAAAGGCTCAGGAAACAACAGTGACCACGACAGAACCAGTAGAAGTAGCTCCTGTAGTTACTACCCCTGTTACTACTGCTCCAGTTTCAGCAGATAACGTTAGCGTTCGTTCAGAGAAAGTGACATTGGTAGGTGCTGGAAACTTGCAGGACTACAGTGTAGTTGTAGGTAGTTTCGGCGTTGAGGCAAATGCTCGCGGTTTGCAGCAGCGTTTGGCTAACAGAGGCTATAATTCAATGGTAGTAAGCGCTAATACCGCTAAGGGTTTGATGTACCGTGTTATTGCATCTTCCTTTGCTGATAAGGGTCAGGCTGCTCAGAGCCGTGCTCAGTTGCAGGGAGAATTCCCAGATGCTTGGCTTTTGTATCGCCAGTAATTATTTCGAATCATTCGCTTTGTTGAAATAATCTAAAATATCGTTTGCTCATTACGGCAAACGATATTTTTTTATTATTTTTGCACCCGATATGAGCAGGATTTTAGCCATAGACTATGGTAAAAAAAGGACGGGGTTGGCTGTTACTGACCCCTTGCAACTTATTGCTAATGGTTTGACGACCGTGGAGACCAGTAAACTTGTTGATTTCATTTTGTCTTATTTAAAGACAGAAAATGTGGAGCGGATAGTAGTTGGTTTGCCAAAACAAATGAACGGACAGGACAGTGAAAACATGAAAAACATTGTCCCTTTTGTGAATCGATTGAAAAAATTACTTCCACAGATTCCTATAGAATATTACGATGAGCGGTTTACTTCAGTGTTAGCGCATCATACTATGTTGGAAAGTGGAATAGGGAAAAAAGCCCGTCAGAATAAAGCATTGGTTGATGAAATCAGTGCCACGATTATTCTGCAGGATTATATGGAGTCAAGGAAGTTTTCTGCAAGGAATGGCTCGTTTTGATTACAGTAGGAAAAAAAATATAGATATATGATATTACCCATTTATACTTACGGACAGACGGTCTTAAGAAAAGAAGCTGAAGATATTTCATTGGATTATCCAGAATTGGATGGATTAATTGCTAATATGGTTGAAACCATGAAAAAGGCTGAGGGTGTGGGTTTGGCTGCACCTCAGATTGGTTTGCCCATCCGTGTGGTGGTTATTGATTTGGATGTCCTTTCAGAGGAATTCCCAGAATATAAAGGTTTTGTTCATGCATTTATCAATGGCCATATTTTAGAGGAGAGTGAAGAGACTGAATTAATGGATGAAGGATGTTTAAGCCTTCCAGGTATTCACGAGAGTGTGCGTCGTGCCAAAAGTGTTCATGTGACCTATTTGGATGAAAACCTTCAGCCCCATGATGAATGGGTAGATGGTTATCTGGCTCGTGTAATCCAGCATGAATTTGATCATCTGGAAGGTATGATGTTTATTGATCATTTGGGCACTCTTCGTAAGCAGATGATTAAAGGTAAGCTGAGAGACTTGCTGGGTGGCAAGGTCCGTTGTTCGTATAGAACAAAGATGGTGAAGAAGTGAGAAGGATAATCCTTAGTATAGTCTGGTGCGCGCTTGTCCTTGTCAGTCATGCTCAAATCAATACAGAAAGAGTCATGGCTATAGGACGTAATGCCCTATATTTTGAGGATTATGTGCTTTCTATCCAATATTTTAATCAAGTAATTGGCGCAAAACCGTATTTGGCGGAACCCTATTTTTACAGAGCTTTAGCCAAATTCTATCTGGAGGACTATAATGGTGCAGAATTGGATTGCAGCGAATCTCTTGAACGCAATCCTTATGTGATAAATTCTTATGAAATACGTGGCTTGTCCCGTATCAACAAGGGAAATTATCATGAAGCTGCAGAAGATTATAGACAGGCCATATTTTATGCCCCTGAGTCTACCGTTCTTTATCAGAACCTGGTATATTGTGAAATTTCGGATTCTAACCTGGTCGCTGCTCATACTGAGGTCGACCGGATGTTGGCGAAATGGCCAAAGATGGCAAAGGCATATACGCTTAAAGCTGACGTGCTTCTGAAGCAAAAGGATACACTTGAGGCAACTGCTTTATTGGATAAAGCCTTGGAACTTGACCCCTATGAAGGTCAGGCTTGGTCTGGACGTGCAATATTGAGTATGACCCAACAGCAATATGAACAGGCTGAAGAACAATTTGGCAAGGCTATTCATTTATTACCCAAAAGTAGTGGTAATTATGTAAATCGGGCATTATGTCGTTTTAATCAGAATAAATTGGACGCTGCCCTTCAAGATTATGATATGGCTCTTGATTTGGAGCCAGAGAATTATGTGGGTCATTATAATCGGGCCTTGTTGCGAGCTCAGGTAGGTGATGACAATCGTGCTATAGAAGACTTCAATTTTGTTTTAAAACGCGATCCTGAAGATTATTTGGCTTTATTCAATCGTGCTCAACTGTTGGAGCAGACAGGAGATTTTAAAGCTGCTATCCAAGATTATACAACTGTAATTAATCATTTCCCGGATTTCTGGACTGGTATACTGGCCCGTGCAGAGTGCCGTAGAAAAATGGGCGATATTCAGGGAGCAGAAAAGGATGAGTTCACAGTAACTAAAGCACAATTGGATAAGCGTTATAGTGGACGTAAGGGAACGTTTGTGAAGACCCGCAAGCGATCAGATAAGGATTTGGAAAACTACAACAGTATGGTTGTGGAGGACGAAACCGAAATGGAACGCAAATACAATAATGATTATCGAGGTCGCATACAGGATCGTAAAGTCAGTATTGAATTGCAACCAATGTTCGTGTTAACTTATTATGAACGTCCAAGTGAGGTAAAGCGTGTTATTCATTATTATGAGCATGTGGATTTATTAGCTACCAAGCATAAATTTAATCAGAAACTGATAATAACGAATGATGAGATGCCACTGGATCAGCAGATGGTAAATAGCCAGTTTGAATCTTTGAACAGATATAGTGACCGTATTATCAGTGAAGGTGAAAATGCGGAACATCAGGCTGCAATGTTGTTTGCCCGCTCGTTAGATTATTATTTAGTTCAGGATTTGGATAATTCATTGCAAGATTTGAATTTAGCTGTTGAGGCTGATGGTCAGTTGTTTGAAACTTACTTTAATCGTGCTCTTGTAAGATACAAATTGCTTGAGGTTAAAAAAGCACAAGATGTAAATTCTGCAGGAGATAATCCTCTCAATTCTGCTTTGGCTGTCAAGAGCGATGTAAAGACAGATTTGGCACAGATGATGGAATATAACGGCATCCGTCAGGATTTGGATAAAGTGATTCAACTGGCTCCAGATTTTGTGTACGGATATTATAATCGAGGCAACATGTCAATGGAAACCAAGGATTATCGGGCTGCTTTGATGGATTATGATCAGGCAATTTCAATGGACAAGGAGTTTGCTGAAGCTTATTTTAACCGAGGTCTGTGCCAAATAGAATTGGGCAAAAAAGCTGAAGGTATTGCAGATTTAAGTAAGGCGGGTGAATTAGGCTTATATAGTGCGTATAATATTATTAAGCGTTATGCTGATAATAAATAAAATAACTGCGTCAAAATTCTATTGACTCAATAAAATTTCGTAATTTTGCACGCTCAAATAGAAAACAATTACAGATATGATAAAAATTACTTTTCCTGACGGTTCTGTCCGCGAATATGAAGCTGGCGTAACCGGTTTACAGATTGCTGAAAGCATCAGCACCCGTCTGGCACAGGATGTGTTGGCTGTTGGTGTAAATGGTGAAACACTTGATCTGTCACGCCCTATCAATGAGGACGCATCAGTTGTGTTGTATAAATGGGATGATGATCACGGTAAGCATGCTTTCTGGCATACCAGCGCACACTTGTTGGCTGAAGCATTACAGGAACTATATCCTGGAATTCAATTCGGTTTTGGTCCTGCTATTGAGAATGGTTTCTTCTATGATGTAATGCTGCCTGGTGATGATGTAATTAAGGAAGGCGATTTCAAGAAGATTGAGGACAAAATGATTGAACTGGCTCGCAAGAACGAGGTCTTGGAGCGCAAGGAGATTTCAAAGGCAGATTGTTTAGCTCAATTTAAGGCAGCAGGACAGACTTATAAGTGTGAACATATTGAACAGGATTTGGAAGATGGTTCAATCACTACATACACACAGGGTAACTTTACTGATTTGTGTAAGGGCCCACACATCCTTTCAACAGGTGTCATCAAGGCTGTTAAGCTGATGAGTGTAGCAGGTGCATTCTGGCGTGGTGATGCTACTAAGGATCAGATGCAGCGAATCTATGGTGTTTCTTTCCCTAAGAAAAAGATGCTGGATGAGTATCTTTTGATGCTGGAGGAGGCTAAGAAGCGTGATCACCGTAAGATTGGTAAGGAAATGGAATTGTTCATGTTCTCGGAGCGTGTAGGTAAGGGATTGCCAATCTGGTTGCCAAAGGGTACAGATTTACGTCTTCGTTTACAGGAGATGCTGCGCAAGGTTCAGAAGAGCTACGGCTATCAGGAGGTTATCACTCCAAATATCGGTGGTAAGAACCTGTATGTTACTTCTGGTCACTGGGATCATTATGGAAAGGATAGTTTCCAGCCTATCCACACTCCAGAAGAGGATGAGGAATACCTGTTGAAGCCTATGAACTGCCCTCACCACTGTGAGATTTATGCTAATAAACCACGTTCATATCGTGAATTGCCATTCCGTTGTGCGGAATTCGGTACCGTATATCGCTATGAGCAAAGCGGAGAGTTGCATGGATTAACTCGTGTACGTTGCTTTACTCAGGATGATGCTCATATTTTCTGTCGTCCTGATCAGGTTAAGTATGAGTTCATGCAGGTAATGGATATCATCAAGAAGGTGTTTGCTACATTTAACTTCTCAGATGAAAATGTTGAGGCTCAGATTTCTCTTCGTGACCCTAATGACCACGAGAAGTATGTTGGTACTGACGAGGATTGGGCAGTAGCAGAACAGGCAATTATTGATGCATGTGCAGAGAAGGGAATGAAGGCAAAGATCGAATATGGCGAGGCTGCATTCTATGGTCCAAAATTGGACTTTATGGTAAAGGATGCCATTGGCCGTCGCTGGCAGTTAGGTACTATTCAGGTAGATTATCAGTTGCCACAGCGCTTCCAATTGGAGTATACTGCTGAAGATAACACAAAGAAGCGTCCTGTAATGGTTCATCGCGCTCCATTTGGAAGTATGGAGCGTTTTGTCGCTGTGTTGATAGAGCACACCGCAGGTAAGTTCCCATTGTGGTTGACTCCAGATCAGGTGGCAATTCTTCCTATCTCAGAAAAGTACAATGATTATGCAGACCAGTTGCGTACTTATTTCGGTACTCAGGGTGTCCGTGCAATTGTTGACAACCGTAATGAGAAGATCGGTCGCAAGATTCGTGATAACGAACTGAAGCGCCTGCCATATATGTTGATTGTAGGTGAGAAAGAGTCAGCAGAAGGAACAGTGTCAGTACGCAAGCAGGGAGTTGGAGATGAAGGAACGATGAAATTCGAGGATTTTGCTAAAAAAATCAACGAAGAAGTTCAAAATATGATAAATAAGTTTTAACTTTGCATCCGACTTTCAAAGTGGGTACACTTCTTTGAATGATAGTTGATAAATAAAACGTAATTAATTAAAAAGAAACAGGCTTTAAATTCTTAATGAAGAACGAAAATTTTAAAGGACAACACCGGATTAACGAGCAAATCCGCGTCCGTGAAGTACGTGTTGTTGGTGATGATGTAGAATCTATGGTTGTGTCTACACGTGAGGCCCTGCAAATGGCTGAAGAGCGTGAGGTCGACTTGGTTGAAATTTCACCTAATGCTGTGCCACCTGTTTGCCGATTAATTGATTATTCAAAGTTTCTTTATCAATTGAAGAAAAAGGCCAAGGAACAGAAGGCAAAGCAGGTTAAGATGGAGGTAAAGGAAATTCGTTTCGGACCTCAGACTGATGAGCATGACTACAATTTTAAATTGAAACATGCAATTGGCTTCTTGGAAGATGGCAATAAAGTAAAGGCTTATGTGTTCTTCAAGGGTCGTAGTATTCTTTTTAAGGAGCAGGGTGAGGTACTATTACTTCGTTTTGCCAATGATCTTGAAGAGTATGCAAAGGTTGAGTCAATGCCAGTACTTGAGGGAAAACGTATGATTGTTTTCCTGGCACCGAAACCAAAAAAGGGTGTTACAAAGAAAGCAGAAAAGCCAGCAACTCCTAAGCCAGAAGTAAAAACTGAAGAATAATGTAGAGAATAAGTGCGTAACGTTCGGTATATACGTTGCCACATTAGTAATAATCATTTAAAAATAAAAAAAATGCCAAAAGTAAAATCTAACTCCGGTGCTAAAAAGAGATTTACTCTTACCGGATCAGGTAAAATCAAAAGACAGCATGCTTACCACAGTCACATTCTGACCAAGAAGACTAAGAAGCAGAAGAGAAACTTGTGCCACTCTGCAATTGTTGATGGTACAAATGTTAAGCAGATCAAGCAGTTGCTTTGCATGAAGTAATCTTAATGCGCGTCTAAGAAAATTTAAGTTTAACCGGATGAATAGCAAAAAAGATCGTTAAGTAATTAACGGCGCTACCATTCAAAAAGAAAAAAATTATGCCAAGATCAGTTAATCATGTTGCTTCAAGAGCAAAGAGAAAGAACATTTTAGGTCTTACCAGAGGTTACTTTGGTGCTAGAAAGAACGTATGGACCGTAGCCAAGAATACTTGGGAGAAGGGTCTTACATATGCTTTCCGCGACCGTCGTAATAAGAAGCGCTCATTCCGCGCATTGTGGATTCAGCGTATCAATGCAGGTGCTCGTCTGGAGGGTTTGTCATACTCTCAGTTGATGGGTGGTTTGCACAAGGCTGGTATTGAAATCAACCGCAAGGTATTGGCAGACTTAGCAATGAATCATCCAGAGGCATTCAAGTCTGTTTGTGCTAAAGCAAAGAACGCCTAAAAGAAAAAGCCTGGTCGCACGCAGGTTCATGGGGATTCTCTACATTTATTTTTGAAATCGAGCAAGCTTACTCCGCTTCAATGGCGTGCCGGTAATCTTCGGATAGGCCGGATTACAAAGACGGAAGGCCCTCAAATCCTATCATTCAGGAGTTTCATCACATCAACCGTGCGACCTTTACTTAAAACCCCGCTTCGTTAACGAAGCGGGGTTTCTTTTATTTCTATATTTATCGTTTTATTCCTCTTTGATTTAATGCTTGTTGATATCTTCTGGCATTGTTGTTGTGTTCTGCTAAACTGGATGTAAAATTATGTGATCCGCTAAAGTCTTCTTTCGCACACATATATATATAATTGCTTTTTTCATAGTTTAGAACGGCATCAAGGCCTTCTGTGCTCGGAATGCGGATGGGGCCTGGTGGCAATCCTTCATGAAGATAGGTGTTATATGGTGACTCGTGAGCCAACATAGCCAAGGTTACTCTTCTAATGCTGAAATCCTGTAGAGCAAAAATTACTGTAGGGTCACTTTGAAGTTTCATTCCTTTGTGTAATCTGTTCAGGTATAAACCTGCAATGGTTGGCTTTTCAGGACCGTAATTGCTTTCGCTTTCAACTATAGAGGCCAATGTGGCTGCTTCTTCAATCGTTAATCCGGCTGCGATTGCTTTACTCCTGCGTGTGTCGTTCCAGAAATTCTCTTTTTCCTTCTGTAATCTCTGTAGTAATTTCTCGGGAGTGATGTTCCAATATACCTCATAAGTGTTTGGGATAAACATACATGGAAGTGTACGTTTGGTATATCCCATATTTTCGATAAAGTTTTCGCTGTAAAGAACATTTGAAATGGCTGTAGAGTCAATCATCAGTTGCTTTGCCATTCTTCCAATTAGAGCATCAACCGTTCTGCTTTCGTGAACGGTCAGTTTGACTGGGGTTTGAATTCCATTTGCTAATTGACGGACAAAATCATACATGCAGGCATCTGGAGCAATGGCATATCTTCCGGTTCTGGGATGATTTCCATATTTTTTTAATTGGCACATAATATTATAGCCCGTCATGGTTTTAGGATGACCGTATCTTTGGACTTTGATTGCTACAGAATCTGCAGTGTCGTCCTGATCTACATAAACATAGGCTGTCTTTTCTATTTGAAAAGCGTTCCCTTTAAGAAGGTGGTAAGCATATCCACCCGCAATTCCGGCCAATATTAATGGTGTTCCAAGAATTGCTGCAACTAATTTCTTCATTACATTTAATTTTTGTTTGCAAAATTACCTCCTTTTTCCATTTAGGCAAACCTTTACATCATTAATTCAAATGGTATTTTGATTATTTCATGATTATTACAGGAAAAAATTGTAAATTTGAAGCGATATTAACAATTTATTAATAAAACCATGAAGATACGCTTCTTAATAGAGTATATTACCCGATGGGGTGAAGAGGTATGCATTCATTTGGAACAGTTGTCTGAGTCTGGCAAGAAAACAGTAAAGGTTGTTCCTATGGTGACTGATGATGGGCAGCATTGGATACTTGAGGTCAAATTGCCTAAGACTGTTCAGAGTGTTTCATACTATTACCTGATAAAGGAAGGAGATGAGGTTACTCGTGAAGAATGGAAGGTAACCGAGAGAAAAATCCATCTGAGTTCTTCTCATCAATTTACATGTTATGACCGTTGGAAGGATATTCCATATGATGCATATTTATATACATCAGCATTTACTGATGGGTTTGCCCGCCGTTCTCGCAAGCCGTTTACTCCGGTATACGGAGATAAGACTTTACTCTTGACTGTTACAGCTTCTCAATTGAGAACAGGTGAGTGTCTGGCTGTACTTGGTAATCAGCCCGAATTAGGATCTTGGGATATCACCAAGGCAGTTCGTTTAGTGGAAACTCAATATAATGAATGGACACTTGCATTAAGTACGGATAAATTAAAAGCTCCTGTCGAGTATAAGTATCTGGTTCTTGATGAGAACACAGGTGCTCTTAAAACTTGGGAATCGCATGATAATCGACGTCTGCATATTCCATCTTTGCTGAATAATGAAGTGGAACTTGTGACAGATGAACCAGTTTATTTACCTTATGATAATTGGAAGGGAGCAGGTTGTGTAATTCCTGTTTTCTCATTGCGAAGCCACCATAGCTTTGGTGTTGGAGATTTTGGTGATATTAAGCGAATGGTTGATTGGGTTGCATTGACAGGGCAGCGTGTTCTGCAAATCCTACCCATCAATGATACAACCATCACCAACACCTGGACAGATTCATATCCATATAACAGCATTTCAATTTATGCGTTCCATCCACAATATGTGGATTTAAATGCACTGCCAGCGCTAAAAGATAAGGCAAAGGCAGAGGAATATGAGAAAATGCGAAAGGAGTTAAATGCTCTGCCTAGAGTTGATTATGAAGCTGTAAATACAGCAAAGCGCAGTTATTTGCAATTTTTGTTTGAGCAGGAGGGTAAGCAGATAATGGAAAGCAATGATTTCAAGAAATTCTTTACAGATAATGAACATTGGTTGCTCCCTTATGCTGCATTCAGTTATTTGCGTGACAAAAATGGCACTCCTGATTTTAGAACATGGTCATCTCATAAAGTATATAAGGCTTCCGCAATTAAAACACTTTGCAGCGAAACCAGCCAAGCATATTCTAAAGTCTGCTTCTATTATTTTGTCCAGTATCTGCTTCATGTCCAGTTGGTTGATGCCAGCAATTACGCAAGAAGTAAGGGCGTAGTAATCAAAGGTGATATTCCAATTGGTATCAGTCCTAACAGTGTAGAAGCATGGGTAGAACCGTATTATTTCAATATGAATGGTCAGGCCGGTGCTCCACCTGATCCATTTTCTGCAAATGGACAGAACTGGGGCTTCCCAACCTATAATTGGGATGCCATGTTGGATGACGGTTGTCAATGGTGGCTTCGTCGCTTCAGGAAAATGGCGGAATATTTTGACGCTTATCGTATTGATCATGTGTTGGGCTTCTTCCGCATTTGGGAGATTCCATCTCATTCTGTTCATGGTTTATTGGGACAGTTCTCGCCTGCAATGCCTATGAGTGTGGCTGAAATTGAAAAATATGGTCTGCCATTCCGAAAAGATATGTATACTCGTCCATATATTACTGATCAGATGATTGATGAGATATTTGGAAAGAATGCAGAGAACGTCCGTCATAACTATTTGGATAAGAAAAGAGATGGGTATTATGCCTTGAAACCAGATTATGATACTCAGCGGAAAGTTGAGGCTCATTTCAAGCAATTCAATGACCCTGAGGCTCAGTCTGTTCGTGATGGCTTGTACACTTTGATCAGTGAGGTTCTTTTTGTGGTAGACCGAAAGGACCCTAACGGTTACCATCCTCGTATCAGTGCGAACTTGGATTATGTTTACCATATGCTGAATGATGCAGAGAAGGGAGCATTTATGCGTTTGTATAATGATTACTTCTATCGCCGTCATAATCAGTTCTGGTTTGGAGAGGCTATGAAGAAATTGCCGATTCTTACTTCTGCCACCCGAATGTTGGTTTGTGCTGAGGATTTAGGTATGGTTCCTGATTGCGTTCCTGGAGTGATGGACGCTTTGCGGATTTTGACCTTGGAGATTCAGAGCATGCCGAAAAATCCGAATTACAAGTTTGGTCATTTGGAGGAGAATCCATATCGCTCTGTAGCCACCATTGCTACTCATGATATGCCAACTATGCGCGGTTGGTGGGCAGAGGATCCAGAGCTGACCCAACAGTTCTATCATTCAATGTTGCAGAAGAGTGGCCCTGCACCACAGCCAATGCCAGGTTGGGTTTGTGAAGAGGTGGTTACCCGTCACTTGTTCAGTCCTTCAATGTTATGTTTGATCAGTTTACAGGATTGGTTGTCAATGGATGAGCAGCTTCGTTATGAGGATCCGGATTATGAGCGTATCAATGTCCCTGCGATTCCTCGCTATTATTGGCGTTACCGCATGCATCTGAACATTGAAGATTTGATGGTGAATACACCTTTTAATGATAAGATCCGCACATTGATAGAGCGTAGCGGACGTTAACTATTTATACGAATGAATATACCTAAATCTATTGTATTGATGTCCTTTTTGGCTTCATCATTTACTATCAGTGCACAGGACTTTGAAAAATGTCCTGTGCCTGTTGGTCCTATTACAGAGATGGCCTATACACTAACTTCAACACAATTTAGTGTATGGGCTCCCACAGCACAGGAAGCACGAGTAAATCTTTATGATTCCGCAATTGGAGGAAATTTGGTTGGTCAATATGCTTTGACCAAGAAAACAGACGGAACTTGGCAAACGGCATTAACTGGTAATTTCTTAGGACGTTTCTATACTTTCCAGGTTAAAATCTCTGGTAAATGGAATGAGGAAACTCCTGGTATTTTTGCAAAGGCTGTTGGAACCAATGGTCAGCGAGCTCAGGTGATAGACATGAACAGTACCAATCCTGCTGGTTGGGATAAGGACACACGTCCTGTTTTGAGATATTTCTCTGATGTTGTAATTTATGAGATGCATCATCGTGATTTTTCAATGTGCGGGCAGAGTGGAATTAAGAATAAGGGAAAATTTCTGGCGTTGACAGAAACTGGAACTCAGAATAAGGCGGGATTATCAACCGGACTAGACCATCTTAAGGATTTGGGAGTGAATCATGTACACATTCTCCCTTCATATGATTATGGTTCTGTTGACGAGACCCGTTTGAATGTTCCTCAATACAATTGGGGATATGATCCTGTAAATTATAATGTTCCCGAAGGCAGTTATTCTACGAATCCTGCAGATCCATCAGTAAGAATTCGTGAATTTAAACAAATGGTTCAAAGCCTTCATCAGGCAGGTATCAGAGTTGTTTTGGATGTGGTGTATAACCATGTTTTTGACGCGGCTTCTTCCCAATTTCAGAAAACTGTTCCTGATTATTTTTTCCGCCACAAACCGGATGGCAAGTTGTCTGATGGCTCAGGATGTGGAAATGAGACAGCCAGTGAAATGCCAATGATGCGTAAATATATGGTCGAGTCTGTCCTATATTGGATAAAGGAGTACCATATTGATGGATTCCGTTTCGATTTGATGGGTGTTCATGATATTGAGACCATGAATGCTATTCGTCAGGCGGTAGACGGTGTTGATCCTTCTATTTTTATATATGGTGAAGGTTGGGCAGCCTCTTCACCTGCATTGCCTGAAAATACGTTAGCCATGAAAGCTAATACGATGCAGATGCCAGGCATTGCTGCATTTGGTGATGAAATGCGCGATGGATTGAGAGGCCCATGGACCAGTGATGAGGATGGTGCTTTTGTTATTGGCAAGGCTGGCAATGAAATGAGTGTGAAATTTGGAGTAGTGGGAGCTATCCAACATCCTCAGATTGATTATACCCAGGTTAATTATAGTAAGGCACCATGGGCGTTGCAGCCAACTCAGATGATTAGTTATGTGAGTTGCCATGATGATATGTGTCTGGCTGACCGAATTAAAGCAACAACATCTGGTGGAGACGAAGCTTTGCGAGTTCGTCTTCAAAAATTAGCAGAAAGCGTTGTCCTCACTTCTCAGGGCGTGCCATTTATCTGGTGTGGTGATGAAATGATGCGTGACAAGAAGGGAGTTCATAATTCTTATAATAGTCCTGACAGTATTAATACAATTCCATGGGGCAATAAGACAAAATACAAGGAGATATATGATTACATGAAGTCTCTGTTGGCTTTGCGTAAAGCTCATCCTGCATTCCATATGGGAGATGCTGACATGGTAAGAAGACATTTGGAATTTCTTCCGGTAAAACAGCAGAATTTAGTAGCCTATCAGTTGAAGGAGCATGCGGCAGGTGATCCTTGGGAGACTATCATTGTTGTATACAATTCAAATCCAAAAAATGTAAGGTTGGATGTGCCGGTAGGTACATACACAGTTGTTTGCCGTGATGGAGAGATAAATGAAAATGGTTTGGGGCAGTTTAAAGGATCTAAACTGACTGTCCCTGCTCAATCTACATTAATAATGTATAAGTAAGATGAAACGATTTATGACTATTGTCAGTATGTTGCTGTCGTTGTTGGGTTTGCAGGCAAAGGAGACAGTAAACATTAATCATATTGAGCCAGCATTCTGGTTCGCTGGAATGCAGCAAACAGAGGTTCAATTAATGGTTTATGGTGCTAATATTGGCTCTGCTAATGTAGATTTGGCACCTTATGATAATGTGACTTTAAAACAAGTGGTAAAATTGGATTCACCTAATTACCTGCTTGTTTATCTGAATGTTGCTCCATCAGCAAAGCCCGGTTTTTTAAACCTGACATTTACGCAAGGAAAACAGAAAAAGAATGTTTCATACGAATTGAGAAAACGTGAGATGAGTGGTAGTGCTCATCGCGGATTCGATAGCAGCGATGTCCTATATATGCTGATGCCTGACCGTTTTGCTAATGGTAACCCAGCAAATGATGCAAAGAGTGTGAATCGTGAGAAGCCAAGTTCCCGCCATGGCGGCGATTTGGCTGGTCTTATTCAGCACATCGATTATTTTACAGAACTGGGCGTAAATGCTTTGTGGTTTACTCCTGTGTTGGAGAATGAGGATAATTGCTATCATGGCTATGCTACAACCAACTATTATAATGTGGATCCACGATTCGGCACCAATGAGGAGTATCGTTCATTGATTGACGAATGCCATAAACGCGACATTAAAGTAGTGATGGATATGATTTTTAATCACTGTGGTATAGCTCATCCTTGGATAAAGGATATGCCGGCTAAGGATTGGTTCAACAATCCAGAGTGGCTGAGTGATCCAGAGGGTAAAGGTTATGTTCAGACATCATACAAATTGACTCCAGTGTTAGATCCATATGCGTCAAAAGTGGATGCTCTTGAAACTACTGACGGTTGGTTTGTAAAAGGTATGCCAGATTTAAACCAGAGAAACCATCATGTGATAAGATACTTAATTCAAAATTCCAAGTGGTGGATTGAGACTGCAGGTATTGATGGTATTCGAATGGATACTTATCCATATGCTGACCGTCAGGCAATGTCGGATTGGATGAAAGAAATTAATGATGAGTATCCGAATTTTAATGTGGTAGGAGAGACCTGGGTTACAGAACCGGCATATACTGCTTCATGGCAGAAAGACAGTCCAAATCAAGCAATCAACAGTAATTTGAAAACTGTTATGGATTTTAGCTTCTTTGATAAGGTAAATGCTGCCGCAGAAGAGGAAACCGATGCCTGGTGGGATGGATTAAACCGTATATATAATAATATGGTCTATGATTATCTGTATGTTGATCCACTACATGTGATGGCATTCCTTGAAAATCATGATACCGACCGTTTCCTGAAAAATGGACAGAATGTTCCTGCTCTGAAACAAGCCATGACTCTTTTGCTGACTACTCGCCGAATTCCTCAGTTGTATTACGGTACAGAGGTGTTGATGAATGGTACAAAAGAAATCACCGATGGATATGTTCGTAAGGACTTCCCTGGTGGATGGGCTGGTGATTCTCACAATTGCTTTACTGCAGAAGGAAGAACTGAAGCAGAAAACGACATGTTCAATTGGACAAAGAAGATGTTGAAATGGCGCCGTACAAGTGATGTTATTGCTAAGGGTGATATGGTCCATTTCACTCCTGTTAATGGCTGTTATGTTTACGCTCGTAAGTATCAGGGAAAAACCGTGTTGGTTATTCTCAACGGAACGAGCAAGGATGTAGAGCTTCCAATGGACCGTTATAGCGAAATTTTGGGAAATACAACCTCAGCTGTTGATGTGCAGACAGGAAGAACAATTTCGTTAAAAGGAAAAATGAAATTAACTCCAAGAGAATCTCTGGTTCTCCCTTATTAAAGATACAAAAAAGGCTTACCAATCAGGTAAGCCTTTTTTGTTTTTGGCCATCATAGATGAAGGCTATTGGTTTTCATAGATGACCAACGTTGGTCACCATAGAAGCTGATTATTTCTTCTCTTTAATGATGCCGACTACGAATGCTCCAATAATCAGTAATACACCAGCTAAAAGCAACATACATGCCTGATCTGGTGCCCCATTTTCTGCATTGCCTATAGCACTTAATACTACTCCACCTAAAGCAGCAGCAATGATTTGTGGTGCACAAATGGTACCATTGAACAGACCGAGATATGTTCCCATATGGCCTACGCCCGTTAACGCATTAGTAAGGATGGTAAATGGTAATGCCAGCATGGCAGCCCAGGCAGCACCAATCAGAAGGAAACTGATGAACAGCAGATACTGGTCATGAATATAATAGGTGCTGATAAAGCCGATTCCACCTAATATCAAACTAACTGAATAAGCAATCTTGTGATTTTTGAACTGTGGAATGACAACAGCCCAGATAACAGAACCGATAGCCTGTACAGCAAATAATACACCAACCCAATTTCCTGCTGCCTGATATTCAGGAGAAGCAACTTGCAGAACACCATCAACTACAGGAGCATTGAATGCATTTGCGGCAACAGTACCGTTAGTGTAAGTCCACATGAACATAAATGCAGCCCAGCAGAAGAATTGTACTAATCCTACGGTCCAGAAAGCCTTTGGAGCTTTTACCAGTAATTTTATCATGCTCTCACTCTTTTCTTCTTTTGGCTGTTCTGCTAATCCATTGTATTCTGCATATTCCTGTGGATTCCACTCCTTTACTTTCATTGTAGTGTAGATAACACAAAGAATCAGAATCGCAGCTCCAATATAGAATGAATAGATTACAGAGTCTGGTACAACTCCGTCTGGAGCGATGTTGCTGATGCCAATTGCTGTAAAGATAATAGGGAAAAGGTAACCTACTAATGAACCTGCGTTGCACAGAAAACTCTGAATAGAGTATGCCAATCCTTTCTGCTTCTCATTAACCATGTCACCTACTAACATTTTAAATGGTTGCATAGCCATATTGATGCTGGTGTCAAGGAACATCAATGCGATCAAACCGAAAATCATGGCAGTCCCGACAGCCATACCAAAACTGCCGGCATTTGGCAACAAGCACATTACGATTACTGCAGCTGTTGCTCCTATGAACAAATATGGGATTCGTCGACCAAAGCGGCACCAGGTTTTATCACTGGCTGCCCCGATAATGGGTTGGACAATAATGCCCATCAGTGGAGGAAGAATCCAGAAAAAACTTAAATCATGAGGGTCTGCACCCAAAGTTGCAAAAATTCGACTGATATTTGCACTCTGTAAGGCATAGGCAATCTGTACGCCAAAGAATCCAAAGCTCAAATTCCAGAGCTTCCAGAAATTCAAGTCAGGTTTTTGTTTCATTTGTTATTATAGATTTAGGATGTTTTATAATTTTATTCTAAAGAAAACGGGATTGTGATCACTGTTATTATGACCCTCTGTATAATAGTCTAGGCCAATAATATTACTACTATGGAAGATATAATCAATTCTCAATAAATTCCCCATTCCATTATAAGTTGACATATAACCATGTCCGGCGCTTTTAAATCCATCATTTAAAAAATATGAAATTCTATTATATGTATAAGTATAAGGGGTATCGTTAAAATCTCCACACAAAAGAGTCGGGAATGAATTGTCTGACATCAGTATATAATTGCAAAATTCATCTACTTGCGCTGATCGATTTTGTTGTTGCTGTTTCCAACAGCTAATGATGTTTTTAGCTTGCTCCCTTCCAGTATTTCCTGTTTCTTTTGATAACAATTGGCTGACACCAGTTGTCAGGAAATGTATATTATAAATACGAATGAGCTCGTTTTTAATTTCAATGTCTGCATATTGGGCACTATTAACATCACCTCCTAATTTAAACTTAATTATGTCACTTCTTTTAATAGGAAATTTGCTCATTATCATTTGTCCACCAAGTCCCTCACTACAGAATGGAAACTGCTCAATGAACAGGTCCATAATCCTTTTTTTTGAGTCAATTTCTAAATTGCTAAATTCCTGAAAACAAGCTATATCTACTTTATTTTTTATTAATATGGATTTCACTTGATTTGCAATCGTACTTTTGTTGTCATGTTTGAATCCTTCAACATTGTAGGAGGATATGGTTATTCCACTCATATTGTCATAAATGTCAGGTCGACTATCAATTTGATAAAAGCAACCGATATAATTCCAACAACAACCTAAAGTAAAAATTGGAATCAACATCCATTTTTGTAAAAAAAGAAGCCATATGATGAGAAGTAAAATATTTGCAAGAATTAGTAAAGGTAAAATAAAACAAAGCAAAGTGAGAATAGAATTCACTTTCGGATTAACATCTCCTCCGAATATACCCAAAAGGGTTATGACGGTAGTCATTACAGTTAATACTAACATGAAAAATTTAAAAATTATGAGAATGGTTTTCATGGCAGTCTATTTCCACAATACTTACAAAAAACAGCTTTTAAATCATGACCGCCACGTCCACAATTCCGACAAATGCGGATGTCTTCTTCTGCACTCATTTCTTCAACAATCTCATCGTCCAGATTTTCGTTGTCATCACTGACTTTGCTAGTGCCAGATTCCTTGATCATGGTTGCAGATACTATTCCGGTAGGAACAGCCATAATAGTGTATCCCAGAAGCATTACTACTGCGCTGAGGAATTGTCCTAATGGTGTTGCTGGGGTGATATCGCCGTAACCTACAGTAGTTAGGGTTACAATTGCCCAATAAATACTTTCCGGAATGTTATGGAAACTGCTGTCAGGTAGGTCTCCTTCAATCATGTACATGATGGTGCCAATACTGATAACAATAATCACAACAAAAAGGAAAAAGACCATAATTTTTCTACTGCTAAGTATCAGTGAACGCAGTAGTATGTTGCCTTCATTAAGAAAACTGAACAGCTTGAAAACACGAAATACGCGGATCAAACGGAACGTTCTAATAATCATCAGATAACGGGCTCCGCCGAAAATCCAACTGATATAGAATGGCAGTGTTGCGAGTAAATCTACAATTCCAAAGAAACTGAATGCATACTCTTTCGGTTTAGGAGCACAATATAGTCGGGTAAGGTATTCTATGGTGAAGAATGCAGTGAAAAGGTATTCAGCCCAAACCATAAATGGCTTAACAACGGCAGGTATACCCTGCATGCTTTCCACAAAGATTAAAAGAATGCTGAGAATGATACACCACATAAGCGCTACATCAAATGTTTTACCTAGTGGGGTATCACTCTCAAATATAATGATATATAACTTTTTCTTTAATGCCTCATTATGCATGAAGGCATTGAAATTTTCTCTCAATCTCATTTATATCTTCAATTTCGTAAATAATAATTCAAAGTTATGATAATTTTATAGAACAGCCAAATTTATTGTACAATATGTTATAAAGAATAATCCCAAGACCTAAGCCTTGGGATTACCTGTTTTGTTTGCAAGAACTTTAAAATTAATAGATTGAGGGATTTAAGCCTCAGTGGTCTCAGCAGGAGCTTCTGCGCCCTCTGCCTCAGCGTTTGCAGCAGCCTCAGCCTCTGCCTTCGCAGCAGCCTCAGCAGCCTTTTTGTCAGCTACCTTCTTAGCGATCTCTTCGTTTACCTTCTTCTCTGCCTCTAAAGCAGCAGCCTTAGCTGCCTTCTTCTCAGCTGCGAGTTTCTCAGTCAACTTAGCTACACCATTCTGCTTGTCTGCCTTCCATGCATCAAACTTAGCCTGGCATGTTGCCTCGTCGAATGCGCCTTTTGCTACACCGCCCTGCAAGTGCTTCATCATGTAAACACCTTCGTTAGACAGGATAGTGCGAGCAGTATCGGTTGGCTGTGCGCCAGTCTTAACCCAATACAATGCGCGGTCAAACTTCAAATCTACTGTGGCAGGATTGGTATTTGGATTGAAAGTACCAATTTTCTCAGTAAATTTTCCATCACGTGGAGCTCTTTCGTCAGCGACTACGATGTAGTAAAAAGCATAGCTTTTACGACCATGGCGCTGCAATCTGATTTTTGTTGCCATAATTAATTTTAAAATTTAAATGATTTGAATACGCAATTAACCCGTAATTGCGCTGCAAATTTACGCCATTATTTCCGATTGCACAAATAATATTTTAAAAACCTTTTTCGGTTCTCAACAAAATGTCGTAAATTTGCAGCAATTTTGTAATGCGGACTTTACAATCGACAATGAGTAACAACATAGATCATCTTGGTATTGTGGAAAACATTGAGGGACGGCATATTACTGTCCGTATTGTGCAGACTTCTGCCTGTTCTACTTGTGTAGCGGCAAGCCATTGCAATGCATCTGAGTCAAAGGTGAAGTTAATCGATGTGTTTTCTGATGATTCCAAAAGTTATTCTTTAGGCGACAATGTGCGCCTAATCGGATCTACCAGTATGGGTATGCAGGCTGTGCTTTGGGCATTCGGAGCACCATTCGTTATACTGGTTGTTGTACTTGCTGTAATGCAGATTATAATAGGGATGAATGAGGTTTCTGCCGCACTGGTGGCATTAGGCTCGTTAGTCCCTTATTATCTTGTGTTGTATTTGCTTCGTGATAAAATGAGCAAAAAGTTTTCGTTTATAATAGAACCAATAAAATAACTGACTTATGGATTTAATTCTAGTTGCAGTAATTGCTTTGGGTGCAATTGGTTTGATCGCAGCCGTTGTGCTGTATGTTGCATCTAAGAAATTTGCTGTATTTGAAGACCCACGAATCGCACAGGTAGCAGAAGTGTTGCCACAGGCGAATTGTGGTGGATGCGGTTATCCTGGTTGTTCCGGTTTTGCTGGCGCATGTGTTAAGGCTGCCGATGCCGGTTCATTGGAAGGAAAGCTGTGTCCGGTTGGTGGTGCTCCTGTAATGGAGAAGGTTGCTGCCATCCTGGGATTAGAGGCCGTTGCATCCGAGCCTAAAGTGGCTGTCGTTAGATGTAACGGAAGTTGCGAGAATCGTCCTCGCATTGTACAGTACGATGGTGCAGTTTCTTGCCGTGTGGCTCATGCTACCTGTGGTGGTGAGACGTTGTGCTCTTTCGGCTGCCTCGGTTGTGGCGACTGTGTTAAGGCTTGCCAGTTTGGTGCCATTAAAATGAACCCTGAGACTGGTCTGCCTGAGGTTGATGAAGCTAAGTGTACCGCTTGTGGTGCTTGTGCCAAGGCTTGTCCTCGTATGATTATTGAGATTCGCAAGAAGGGCCGTGTGGTTAAGGATAGCCATCGCCGTGTTTGGGTCTCTTGTGTTAATAAGGACAAGGGTGCTCTTGCTGGTAAGGCATGTAAGGTCTCTTGCATCGGCTGCAGTAAGTGTGCTAAAGTATGTAAGAAGGAAGCCATCACCATTGAGAACAATTTGGCTTACATCGATCCTTCAAAGTGCATTGCTTGCGGATTGTGCGTAAATGAATGTCCAAAGAAAGCGATCCATGCTACTTGGGAGGTTCCTGTACCAAAGCCAAAACCAGCTCCTGCACCTGCTGAAGGTGCCGCTCCTGCACAGCAGGTCGCTCCTAAGGCTGCCCCAGTTGAGGCTCAGCAGGTTCAACAGCAGTAATAATTAGCAAATTAAGACAAATAAGATATGAAGACATTTAGAATTGGTGGAGTTCATCCAGCAGAAAATAAATTGTCAGCAGGCAAGCCTATCGTCGTTGCGGAACTTCCGAAGCAGGCGGTATTCCCTTTGTCCCAGCATATCGGTGCTCCTGCGGTTGCCTGTGTTGCAAAGGGCGATGTGGTTAAGGTTGGTGCCAAGATTGCTGAGGCTGGTGGCTTTGTTTCTGCACCTATCTTCTCTTCTGTTTCCGGTAAAGTCAATAAGATTGACAGCATTGTAGATGCCAGTGGCTATCGTAAGCCTGCTATCTTCATTGATGTTCAGGGTGATGAGTGGGAAGAGACAATTGACCGTAGCGAGACTCTGGTTAAGGAATGTGACCTGGACGCTAAGGCCATCGTTGAGAAAATAAAGAATGCCGGTGTCGTTGGTATGGGTGGTGCTTGCTTCCCTTGCCACGTTAAACTTTCTCCTCCTCCAGGAATGGTTCCTACTTGTGTTATTGTTAATGCAGTAGAGTGTGAGCCATATCTGACGGCTGACCACCAGTTGATGCTGGAACATCCAGAGGAAATTCTGGTTGGTGTACAGTTGGTCATGAAGGCTGTAAATGTAACCAAAGGTTATATCGGTATTGAAAACAATAAGCCAGATGCTATTCAGCTTATGACAGAGAAGGCTGCTCAGTTCCCTGGCATTGAAATTGTACCTTTGAAGGTGAAATATCCTCAAGGAGGTGAGAAGCAGTTGATTGATGCTGTTATTGGCCGTCAGGTTCCTGCACCTCCAGCATTGCCTGTAAGTGTTGGTGCAATCCTGCAGAATGTAGGTACTATGTTCGCGATCTATCAGGCTGTTATGAAGAATAAGCCTTTGTTCGAGCGTGTAGTTACTGTAACAGGTAAGAGCTTGTCAAATCCTCAGAACTTCATGGCTCGTATGGGTACTCCAATGCAGCAGTTGATTGATGCTTGTGGTGGCCTGCCTGAGGATACCGGTAAAGTTATCGGTGGTGGTCCTATGATGGGTAAGGCGTTGATGAATACCGAGGTTCCAATCTGTAAGGGCTCATCAGGCGTGTTGATTATGAATATGACCGAGGCAAAGCGTGCAGAAGCTGATCCTTGTATCCGTTGCGCTAAGTGTGTGAGCGCTTGTCCAATGGGCTTGGAGCCATATTTGTTGTCAACCTGTTCAGCAAAAGCTGATTGGGAACGTGTTGAGAAGGAAGATATCGTGTCTTGTATTGAGTGCGGTAGCTGTCAGTTTACCTGTCCATCACATCGCCCATTGTTGGATATGATTCGTTTGGGTAAATCTACGGTTATGGGTATCATCCGTGCCCGTAGCGCAAAAAAATAAGTAAATTATGGCAAACAAATTAATAGTATCACTTTCACCCCACGTTCATAGCGGTGACAGCGTGCAGAAGAATATGTACGGTGTGATTATAGCACTGGTTCCTGCATTGTTAGCTTCACTGGCATTCTTTGGATTGGGTGCAGCCATTGTAACTCTTACCAGTGTGGCTGCGTGTGTATTCTTCGAGTGGGCGATTACCAAGTTCATTTTGAAGAGAGAGAAGTTGACCGTTCTTGATGGTTCTGCTATCCTGACTGGTTTGCTGTTGGCATTTAACTTGCCTTCAAATATTCCAATGTGGATTATTGTCATTGGCGCACTGGTGGCAATCGGTATTGGTAAGATGACCTTTGGTGGTTTGGGTTGCAACCCATTCAACCCCGCTTTGGTAGGTCGTATCTTCCTGCTGATTTCATTCCCAGTTCAGATGACCACTTGGCCAGTACCAGGTCAGCTTACTTCTTATCTGGATGCTGAGACTGCAGCTACACCTCTTTCTATAATGAGTCAAGCCATCAAGTCTGGTGATGCCAGTGTTCTGAATCAGTTGCCAGAGAGCATGGACTTGCTGTTGGGCCAGACTGGTGGTAGTATGGGTGAGATTTCAGCCATTGCTCTGCTTTTGGGTGGCGCATTTATGATTTGGAAGAAGATTATCACCTGGCACATCCCAGTTTCAATCATTGCGACTGTATTTGTTCTTTCTGGCTTGATGAGCATGGCAAATCCTGCATTTGCAGGTCCTGTAAGCCAGTTGCTGTCTGGTGGTTTGATGCTGGGTGCTATCTTTATGGCTACTGATTACGTGACTTCACCAATGAGCCATAAGGGGCAGTTGATCTACGGTGTTGCTATCGGTTTCCTAACAGTAGTGATTCGTTCATTCGGTGCTTATCCAGAGGGTATGTCATTCGCAATCTTCATTATGAATGCATTCACTCCATTGATTAACACCTATTGCAAACCTAAACGATTCGGGGAGGTAGTAAAGAAATGAAAAAGTTGCAATCTACATTGCCTAATATGGCAATTGTGCTGACTGTTATTTCAGTACTGGCAGGTGGAATCCTTGCATTTGTTAATGGAATGACCAAGGGACCTATCGAGGAGATCAAGGCTAAGACATTGGCTGATGGTATCAAGGCAGTTTTGAATGCTGACGATTTGAATGTTGAGGAGCCTGTAACATTGGATAATGGAGCTGTGGTATACAAGACAGATAAAGGTATGGCAGTTCAGGCCAGTGATCCTAACGGTTTTGGTGGCACTTTGGTCGTTCTGGTTGGTTTTGATGAGAATGGCGCCATTCAGGGTTATCAGGTTTTGGAGCATGCTGAGACTCCAGGATTGGGTGCCAAGTCTTCTTTCTGGTTTCAGAAGGGTGAGAAGGGCGATATTATTGGCAAGAATCCAGGTTCAAATAATCTGACTGTAAGTAAGGATGGTGGTGAAGTGGATGCTATTACTGCATCTACCATTACCTCTCGCGCATTCCTGCGTGCTGTAAATGCTGCATATGCTGCACTTTCAGGCAATTCTGCAGATGCGCAGACTGGTGCGACACAGCAGGCTAATACTAACGAAAATTAAGGAGGAAAACGATATGAGTAATTTGAAAGTTTTGATGAATGGTATCATCAAGGAGAATCCTACATTCGTCCTTCTGCTGGGTATGTGTCCTACATTGGGTACCACTTCCAGCGCATTCAATGGTATGTCAATGGGTTTGGCTACTACAGCCGTACTTGTTTTCTCCAATCTGATTATCTCTCTGATTAAGAATCTTATTCCAGATATGGTTCGTATACCAAGCTTCATCGTAGTTATCGCTTCGTTGGTAACTATTCTGCAGATGGTACTACAGGCATACGTCCCTGCAGTTTATGCTTCTTTGGGATTGTTCATTCCACTGATTGTTGTAAACTGTATTATTTTAGGTCGTGCTGAGGCTTTTGCTGCAAAGAACGGTCCTGTTGCATCTATTTGCGACGGAATTGGAATGGGCTTGGGCTTCACTCTGGGTCTGACTTCTTTGGGTGCTGTACGTGAGTTCTTGGGAACCGGTAAGATCTTTGATTTTGCTCTTTTCCCAGAGGATTACGGTATGCTGGTGTTCGTCTTGGCACCTGGAGCATTCATAGCATTAGGATATCTGATTGCTATTGTGAATAAGATGAGAAAAGCTTAACTACTTAAATTAGAAGAATTATGGCTTATATATTGATTTTTATCACAGCTATTTTTGTGAACAACGTAGTGTTGTCACAGTTCTTGGGAATCTGTCCATTCCTGGGTGTTTCTAAGAAGGTAGAGACAGCTTCGGGTATGGGTGCTGCAGTTGCATTCGTGTTGACTATTGCGACCATCGTTACCTATCTTATTCAGAAATATGTACTTGAGGCATTTGGTTTGGAGTATCTGCAGACTATTGCATTTATTTTAGTTATCGCTGCTTTGGTGCAGATGGTTGAGATTGTTCTGAAGAAGGTATCTCCTGCATTGTATCAGGCACTGGGCGTGTTCCTTCCATTGATTACCACCAATTGCTGTATCCTTGGTGTCGCTATTTTGGTGGCAAACGGGACTTACGCTTCTTATGGTGTTGAACCTAATCTGATTACCGGTGTTGTATATGCATTTGCTACAGCTATTGGTTTTGCTTTGGCAATGATCCTGTTTGCAGGTTTGCGTGAGCAGTTGGCAATGGTTAATATTCCAAAGGGTATGGAAGGAATGTCTATCGCATTGGTTACCGCTGGTTTGTTGGCTATGGCATTCATGGGCTTCAGCGGTGTTGATGGCGGATTGAAGCAATTGTTCGGATTGTAATTCATAATACCATTTATAAAAGGAGAGGCTGGCCAAAGGGCTAAGCCTCTTTTTTTTTAATTTATGGAACATTTATTTGTATTATGGTATAAAATCATTAAATTTGCAACATATTACAAATATTAGGCATATGAAAGGAACAATTCTTGTAACAGGTGGTACTGGCTTTATCGGTTCTCATACTGTTGTTGAATTACAAAATAGTGGATATGAGGTTGTAATTGTGGACAATCTTTGTAACTCTCGTGCAGAAGTAGTTGACAATATCGCTTTGATTTCTGGTATTAAACCAGCTTTTGAGGAGTTGGATTGTTGTGATTACGAGGGCTTGGAGAATCGCATCTTTAAGAAGTATTCCAATATCCAGGCTATTATTCACTTTGCAGCTTACAAGGCCGTTGGTGAATCTGTACAGCAACCCTTGAAGTACTACCGTAACAACTTGGTTTCTTTGATTAACCTGTTGGAACTGATGCCGAAATACAATGTAAAGGGTATTGTGTTCTCTTCTTCATGTACTGTTTACGG
>JAZQPA010000069.1:0-1970 GCA_045628125.1 Bacteroidaceae bacterium | reverse complement strand
CAACCATGGGTATTCAGGGTCGCTGTTGCTTCGCATCAGATGAATCATGGTGCCCTGAGCGCCCTCGTAAGCAGGTGCCACATCGCACAGACGCATCATCTCATCCCAACCGCCCAGCTCGCGCAATCCTAAAACCAGGATAATCAATGAGCCTAACAATAGGATAGGAGTCTGTAATACAGAGGTATAAAGTACGGATTTCATACCGCCTACTATGGTGTAGAGAGCGGTAATCAGTACCAGTCCGATGGCTGCAATCCAGAAGAAATCAATGCCCCAAAGGCTCTCGATGCCGAATACCTGCTGGAACACCAATCCACCGGCATAAACGGTCACGGCCACCTTGGTCATTACATAACTGACTAAAGATATGACAGATAATAAGGTACGGCTCTGGGTATTGTAACGCCTTTCCAGGAACTCAGGCATGGTCAGTACCATGCTTCGGCTGTAGAATGGGACGAACACCCAACCCAAAATCAGAATCATCCAACCCTGGATTTCCCAATGAGCCATGGCCATACCGCTGCTGGCACCTGAACCTGCCAGACCGATAAGGTGCTCGGAACCAATGTTGGATGCAAAGATAGAGGCACCGATGGCAATCCATGTGGCATCACGGCCTCCCAAAAAATAATCTGCTGAACTGTCCTGTTTCTGTTTCAGGACCCATACCACAATGCCAATCAGGGCAGCGGTAAAAACGGCTATCACCAGCCAGTCTAATATCTCCATAGTATAGTATTTAAATGATTCCGGTAAGTACTTTACACAATAATGCGGTAAATTTAGTCATTTTTGTGTAAAAAGCACCTACCGGAAGCCTTATTTTTTATTTCATCAGTTGAATTGTGATGTCGCGGTCGTATGCCATAGGCAAGGTCTTGTATTCATCCAGCACATAGGTACAGGTACAACCCACACCAGTGGTGCAGTAATCCAGGTTGAGTGTGTAGCGGTCTTCCGGTCTCTGCAACTGGAAAGTGTAGGCACTCTTTGTCAGGTTGTCGGTAGTGAACGGATAGGCATTGAAATTGAAATGCTCGTTCATGCCGATGCGAACTCCCTTGCCTTCCTTGTTCTGCAACTGCACATAGCGGATATCGGTGCGGAGTGCATGATCCTGAGGCATGATGTATGGCTCGTACATATCGTCAACCTTCTTGTTCCAGACACCTACCTGATAACCGGTCTTGCGGTCTGGATAGTTCTCCTCAGGTCCGCGTCCGTACCAGGTGATGGCATCGAAATTCTTGTTGACCTGAGTGGTGAGACCGATACGTGGCAACAGATCTGGCAATTTGCCCTGAGGAGAGACATGAGTATGAACACTTACACTACCGTCATTGGCAAAGGTATAAGTATATTCGGTGGTGAAACCAGCCATAACCAGTCCGCGGATGTATGGATCCAAATCGGCTAACTGCTTTCCACCCATCAGATTCTGCTGGCGCACAAACAGCTGTACTATTCCATTCTCCTGCTTCAGTTCCATAACTGCCAGGTTGTTATCCAACTTATCCATGCCCTTGGCATAGAACAGGTTGGCGATGTTATTACCAAAGCCTTCGGCTGTAGCGCTATTCATACGGAAGGCATCCCAACCGTCACTCTCATTGGCCAATGGAGCACGCCATAAGTTGAACGTAAGCGGAGCCTTAAGTAATGACTGACCGTTGACCTCTATCTGCTCCAGATTACCGGTCTGTCGGTTGAATGTATAACAGAATCCAGTACCTGAAATCTGAATCTGCTTTTCATCCTGAGTAGCCTTTACCTGATCGGCAGCTACAGCAGCAGTCTGCAGAGGCTGATTCCAGGATGTCAGCTCCAGCTGATTCCATGCCACCACATGACCCGCTTTAGCCCAAACCTCGTCCTTCTTCAGGGTTGAGGTCAATGTCAGACGGTATTCCTTACCCGGAACAACAGCCGGTTTGGTGAATGGAATACGGATGGAAGATGTGCCC
>JAZQPA010000068.1:0-19786 GCA_045628125.1 Bacteroidaceae bacterium | reverse complement strand
TCATAGGGTGAGCGTTGTTGCCGAAGAAGTGGTCGCGTGTAGCATTGAGCATGGCACCTGGAGTATAGTCCAGTGGTCCTGGCAACATGCGCAGGTAAGGGATGGAAACATCATAGCGAGGCATGTCGTGCACAGGGCCATTACCGTTTCGTGGTTCCCACTTGCAGTTCTCCAGACCCTTGACGCCCTCGAAGTTGACTACATTAGGGTATGCACGCTGTACACCGCTTGGTTTCAGACCGTGAAAGTCCACCAGCAGATGATACTTGGCAGCAGCGGCAGCAATCTCATAGCTGGAGTGGATAACCTCATAGTCATCACGGTCGAAGAAGTCCACCTTGAAGCCCTTGACACCCGCAGCGGCATAATGGCTCATATTACGCTCCATATCCTTGATCAAGTTGCGCCATGAGCTCCACAGAATCACATCAACATTACGCTCCTTGCCGTATGCCACCAGCTCAGGAATGCTGAGCTCATCGTTGCTGTATTCAAGCAGGTCCTCCTGGCTGCTCCAGCCTTCGTCCACAATGATGTATTCGATGCCGTTCTTTTGGGCAAAATCGATGTAGTGTTTATAGGTACGGGTATTTATACCAGCCTTGAAATCCACGCCCGAGATGTTCCAGTCGTTCCACCAATCCCAAGCCACCTTGCCGGGCTTGATCCATGAGGTGTCGGTCAATCGGCAGGCAGGAGCCAGACAATATGGAGTATCGGTGGCAAGCAGCTCAGTATCGTCAGTAGTGACCAATACCAGTCGCCAAGGCAGTGCCTGTCTCTTCTGAATCTGAGCGATGTAATCGGCACGCTTGGTAGGCACAAGGTTCAGACGGTCATAGCCGCCCACAACGGTCTCCAGAGGAAGTGGTGCAAAGTCGCTCTGCAACGTATTGGCAGGTGAGTTCTTGCCGCGATAGAGGAACATTCCCGGATAGTCCTCCACACCGGTTTCCATCACTACGGCCTTCATGCCTTTAGGAAGACAGACGGCTAATGGGGTGATGGCAATAGAATCGGTATACATGGCCGAAAGTTTCTGCTCATCGTAATAAGACTCAAAGCTGTAGCAATATTTCTCACCACCGCGATTGTCATTGACGTAGGGAACGAACGCCTTGTAATCGCCTGTGAATGAAAATTCGGGCGATTCGCTTACTACCGTCAGTGCCTTGTCTGCCTTGCTGATGAGCCGGTAAGCACATCCATCGTCGTAAGCACGTACCACAAGGTTGAATTCACCTTTACATTCCAATGTCAGCTCATTGCACTTGTCATTTACCACGGCACGCTTGTAAGTTACTGTATTTATCGTTTCGTTGATACTGCGCTGGCGGGCCTTCTGGACGCGGGTACCCATGCCCCAGTCGCCTGTTGTTGTCCGGATGCTGATGGCCGAAGGGGCCAGTACGGTCACGCCATCGTGTGTGATGGTCCATTCTATCCGTTCGTTGTCACTGACTGTGGCCTTCAGATGGCCGTTTGGTGATGTCACCACATAATCCTTGGCTTGTACTGCTAAGCATACATGCAAGCAGAGCAGTAATGCTGCAATTCGGTTGAAGATTTTCATTTGTATGTCTGTATTGCTAAATAAATACGGTTCCTTTTGGACGGTGTCTGGCCGTTAAGGTTTCATTCCTTAAAGACCGAACATGTCATCCAGTATTTTTATTCCGCTCTTTGTCCTGAAGATGTTCTTTCTTATGGTACGGATAGCATCCTCAGGTTCGTTGTCCTCGTAAAGGTTCACCAGAAAATCAGCCTCGATAAGTATCTGGTAATCCAAATCCTCGGATGCGTGATAGGTGTGGTGATGAGCCACCAGCCAACCTATCCGTTCCATCTGCTCTTCGGTGTAACCGCCGATGCGTATCAGTAGCTCACGGGCTACTGCCGGACCTTCCTGTTCCTGCAGCTTACCATTCTGGTAACCATACTTTTTCTCACTTGCCCTGATGCCGATGTCATGAACCAACGCAGCACTTTCCAGAATGAGCAAGGTTTCCTGGTCCAATCCTTCACCTAAACCGATCAAGAGGGCATAGGCATGCACCTTGGTGGTATGTTGTATCCGTTTCGGATCGCCATTGTCATAATTGATCATGGCAAGAGCCAGTTCCTGTATCTTTGTCATTATTCAATTGTTTATTGCCTGTCCTTAATCTGGTTGAGAAACCCGGTCATCTTTTCCTTGATTTCATCTCTTACGCGACGAAATTCAGGCAAAACCTCCTCTTCAGTCCCTATGAAGGCATCGGGATCATCAAATCCGATGTGTATCTGCTGGCCAACTTCACCTGTAAACACAGGGCATGATTCCTTGGCTCCACCGCATACGGTAATAACGTAATCCCATTTCTCAGGTAGGTATGAGTCTATGGATTTAGGGAAATGCTGGCTGATGTCAATGCCAATCTCCTTCATTACCTTTATGCCCAACGGGTGAACCTGGGCAGCGGGACGGGTTCCGGCAGAGCATACGGTAAGGTCAGGATCAAGGCTTTGCAGTATACCCTGAGCCATCTGACTTCTGCAGCGGTTGCCTGTACAAACTACTAATATCTTCATAATGATGGAATAACAAACACCGGTTTTTCTTCATGTCCTCCACACTCATGATGGCTGCATGATTCGGTACTATCCTTAATTGTGCCATCCAGGTATGCCTTCAGAACCTCCTCGATAATGCCGTGGCAACCTCTTACCACACTGATGCCATGTGCTGTGAGTTTATTGAAAGCCCCCATGCCCATGTTGCCGGCCAGCATGATGGTGATACCCATCTCCAGCATCACAGAAGCAATGTTAGATTTGCATCCGCAACCTTGTGGCGAGTCGAGACGTTCGGAGCTGATGATTTTGTTACTGTCATCAAGGGTGAATACCGTATAGTGGTCGCAGTGTCCGAAGTGGTCATCCACATCATTGTCCCTTGTTGGTATTGCTATCTTTTTCATAGTCGGTTCTTCTTTATCATGAGTAAAGGAAAGTGATTATAAGGAATCGCCATAATTTTCTTTACAAAATTAAGTATTTATTGTATACCATACAAATATATTCTCTTGATAATTTACAGAAATGCCAGAAAAATCATGAGTTAGGATTGTGGTTGGTCAAAAGTCGTATTCTTTTGGCATTGAATAGTGCATTAAGGGTATAAAAAAACGTCTTAAGATTACTCTTAAGACGTTATTTTAGTGACTCCTACAGGATTCAAACCTGTAACCTTTTGATCCGTAGTCAAATGCTCTATTCAGTTGAGCTAAGGAGCCAACGCATTAAAAATCAACAAACTATCTAAAGATGTGACTCCTACAGGATTCAAACCTGTAACCTTTTGATCCGTAGTCAAATGCTCTATTCAGTTGAGCTAAGGAGCCAAACTTTTTTTGTTTGCGGTTGCAAAGGTACGGCTTTTTATTGGTTCTACAAACTTTTTGGCCGTTTTTTTGCGGAAAAATAATAGGCCCACCTTTTAGGTGAGCCCATTATCTATTTTAAATCAGTTCAATACTGCGTTTTACAAAGTTGTTCAGGGCCTCACCCTTCAGCATACCGTTCTGAAGCAGTGCCAGGTCTATCAGTTGACTTACCACCTTGTTGCCCTTGGCATAGGTTGCCAATACCTCATTCTTCTTTTCCTGCTGTGCAGTGATGTCCTTCTCGCACTGGCTCATACTGTCTTTCTCCTCCTGAGTCAGTTCCTCGTACTTCTTGCTGTCCTGCTGCTGTTTCAGCACAGCCTTTCTGGCCTCCAGACCCTTCAACTCGGCATCGATAGGTTTGATTTCAGCTGCGGTCTGTGTCTGGGCATCGTTCAGAATGCCCTTGACCAGCTTGTGGTCGGTGTTCAGTACCAGGTTGAACATATCTGGCATCTCGCCATAAAATGCCATGCCTGGTTGGAAACGTGCCATCTCCTTCATGCGGCGCATGTACTCGCTCTGGGTAATCATGACTGGTGATGCTGTCTCGCCTAAGGCCTGAGCATCTACGCGGAACTCAGTCTTGTCGGCCTTTGGCAGCAGGGCGGTGAATACGCTGCTCAGGGTAGCGCTGTCGTTGGCATCTACCACGGTCTGTTCCTGGTTCTCCTTCTCAATCAGGCGGTCCAGTGTGTCGCCATCCACACGTACAAAACTGCACTTCTCGAACTTGCGCTCCAGCATGCCCACCAGAGCAGAATCCAACTGGCCGTCCATCAGCAGTACGCTGTAGCCCTTGTTTTTGGCTGCCTCGATGTAGCTGAACTGCTCTTCCTTGTTATTGGCATACAGGTAAACCAGGTTGCCGTCCTTATTGGTCTGGTTGTCCTTAATCAGGGTATTGTACTCCTCGTAGGTGAAGAACTTGCCATCGGTATCCTTCAGCAGGGCAAACTTGTTGGCCTTGTCGTAGAAGTCCTCTGTGCTCAGCATACCGAAGTGAATGAAGATCTTGATATCGTCCCACTTCTTCTCAAACTCGGCACGGTCCTTCTTGAAGATACTCTGCAGACGGTCGCTTACCTTCTTTGTGATATAAGTGCTGATTTTCTTCACGTTGCTGTCTGACTGCAGATATGAGCGTGATACATTCAGCGGAATGTCCGGAGAGTCGATTACACCGTGCAGCAGTGCCAGGAAATCAGGAACAATGCCCTCCACATTATCGGTAACGAACACCTGGTTGCAGTACAGCTGAATCTTGTTGCGCTGCAGGTCGATGTTCTCCTTAATCTTTGGGAAGTACAGCACACCGGTCAGGTGGAATGGGAAATCCACATTCAGGTGAATCCAGAACAGAGGCTCGTCGGTCATAGGATACAGCTGGCTGTAGAACTTCTTGTAGTCCTCGTCCTGCAGGTCGCTTGGTTTCTTGGTCCAGATAGGAGTGGTGTCATTAATCAGGTTGTCCTCCTCGGTCTCCACCTGCTGGCCATCCTTCCAGTCCTTCTTCTTGCCGAAAGCCACAGGTACAGCCAGGAAGCGACAGTACTTGTTCAGCAGGGTCTGAATGCGGTTCTCGTCCAGGAATTCCTGACAGTCGTCATCGATATGCATCACGATGTCGGTACCGCGGTCAGCCTTCTCTACAGGGTCGATGGTGTAAACAGGACTGCCGTCACAGCTCCACTTCACGGCCTGAGCGCCCTCCTGCCAGCTGCGGGTAATGATGTCCACCTGCTTGCTGACCATGAAAGAAGAGTAGAAGCCCAGTCCGAAATGACCGATGATGGCATTGGCGTCATCCTTATACTTCTCCAGGAAATCATTTGCACCGGAGAATGCAATCTGGTTGATGTACTTCTCAATCTCCTCCTCGGTAAGACCGATACCGCGGTCGCTTACGGTAATGGTGCCTTCCTCCTTATTAAAACTTACGTGAACGGTCAGATCGCCCAACTCGCCCTGAAAATCGCCTTTACTGGCAAAAGTCTTCAGTTTCTGGGTAGCATCTACTGCATTTGACACAATCTCACGCAGAAAAATCTCGTGATCACTATACAAGAATTTCTTGATAACCGGAAAGATGTTTTCCGTAGTTACTCCAATATTTCCTTTTTGCATGTTATGTTGTTTTTAAATATTACTTCTTCTTCGTCGGTTACAATTGGTGTGCCTTCTTCAACTGGCTCTGCCAAACTTGTCACTTGAAGTGTCAGTTTGTCATTTTCTGTATCCTTGTCGGCTACAATGGTACTGCCGCTTGCCGGTTCGTCGTTGATGATCAGGGTGCTTAGCGCATCTTCCAGATAGTTTTGGATGCTGCGGCGAAGCGGACGGGCACCCATCTGAGGATTATATCCTTTTTTGGCCAGGAACAGACGGGCCTGTTCGGTGACTTCCAAATGATAACCTAATTCTTCAACACGCTTCAACAACTTGTTCAGTTCCAATCCGATAATCTGCTGGATTGAATCTTCATCCAGTGAGGTGAAGGTGATGATTTCGTCCAGGCGGTTCAGGAACTCAGGGGTGAATTGCTTGCGCAGGGCCTTCTGGATAATGCTGTCGTTCTGTACCGATGCCGGCTGGGTACTGGTGTTGAAACCGATGCCGTTGCCGAATTCTGCCAACTGACGGCTACCCACATTGCTGGTCATGATAATGATGGTGTTACGGAAATCCACAACGCGGCCGTTGCTGTCAGTCAGGCGGCCTTCATCCATGACCTGCAGAAGCAGGTTGAACACATCGCCATGAGCCTTCTCAATCTCGTCCAATAAAACAATGGAATAGGGGCGACGGCGTACCTTTTCAGTCAGTTGTCCGCCCTCTTCAAATCCCACGTATCCCGGAGGCGCACCTACCAGTCGGCTCACGTTGAACTTTTCCATATATTCACTCATGTCGATACGGATCAGAGCATCGGGAGTACCGAACATGAACTCAGCCAATCGTTTGGCCAACAAGGTTTTACCTACACCTGTAGGGCCCAGGAACATGAAGGTGCCGATAGGGCGGTTAGGGTCCTTCAAGCCGATGCGGCTACGCTGGATGGCACGGACCACCTTATCTACAGCCTGTTGCTGACCGATGATTTTCCCGTTCAGATCCTGCTGCATTCCCTTCAGTCGCATTCCCTCTTCCTGTGCAATGCGAGAAACCGGAATTCCGGTCATCATTCCCACTACCTCGGCTATCTGGGCATCGTTTACGGTGACACGCTGAAGAGCAGTATTCTGCAACCATTTCTCCTTCTGGATATTCAGCTCCTTGAACAGTGTCAGACTTTGGTCGCGGTAATACGAAGCCATCTCAAAATTGGAGTGTTTGATGCTCTCATTCTTCATGGTGACAGCCCGGTTGTACTCCTCTTCCAGTTTTACGATATGCTCAGGAATGGTCACGTCGCCGATATGGGTACGGCTGCCAGCCTCGTCCATAACATCGATGGCCTTATCCGGAAAACTGCGGTCGGTAATGTAACGCTCAGCCAGTTTCACGCACAAACGCAGGGCATCGTCGGTAAAATTCACACGGTGATGCTCCTCGTAACGCTCACGCAGATTAAACAGAATCTGTAAAGTTTCTTCTGCTGTGGTTTCGGGAACAATCACCTTCTGGAAACGGCGTTCCAAGGCGCCGTCCTTCTCAATACTTTTGCGGTACTCATCCAGAGTGGTGGCTCCGATGCACTGCACCTCGCCACGGGCCAAAGCCGGCTTCAGCATGTTGGCTGCATCCATGGTTCCCGGGGCAGAACCGGCCCCGATGATGGTATGTATCTCGTCAATAAAGAGAATGATATCCTTATTGTTCTTCAATTCCTTTAACAAAGACTGTATACGTTCCTCAAACTGACCGCGATACTTGGTTCCGGCAACCAATGCCGACATATTCAGCGACAGGATACGCTTACCCTGCAAAAGCGGTGAAATCTGGTGCGATACGATGCGTTTAGCCAAACCTTCCACAATGGCTGATTTACCCACGCCGGGTTCGCCTATCAGAATAGGATTATTTTTCTTCCTGCGGCTCAGAATCTGGCATACACGGTCAATCTCCACCTGACGTCCCACAACAGGATCCAGGATGTCATCTTCGGCAGCCTTGGTAATGTCGGTGGTAAAATTTTTCAGGAAAGGAGTATTGCCCTTTTTGGTCAACTCGTCCTGAGTCTGGTCCGACTCTCCGTCGTGGAACAGCAGTTCCTCTTCCTCGTCGTCATCATCGCCGTTAAAACCATTGGTTATAGGGCGGTCCAGGTATATGTCCTTTACCTGGTTTTTGTTGTCTTTTATCATTCTGATGTCTGGAATTCTTTTTCCCATAAAACTTGTATTTACTGTAGTGTTTACAAATCTTATGCCAACTTTTCCAATCTGCTGTCCTGATTTGCCGGCGTTTAGAAACTTTTTAGTTAATTTCTTTTGCCCATATCCGAAAAAAGCAGTAATTTTACAAAGTTTTTGAGCGATTTTACAAAAGGAATAATAAAAGTAAAAATAAATGAGTAGTCAAGAAGACAGAATAATTAAAGTTAACGTAGAAGAGCAGATGCGCTCTGCTTATATCGACTATTCCATGTCGGTAATTGTTGCGCGCGCGTTGCCTGATGTGCGTGACGGCTTCAAGCCCGTTCATCGCCGTATTCTCTACGGTATGATGGAGCTTGGAAATACACAAGATAAAGCTTACAAGAAATCGGCCCGTGTGGTAGGTGATGTGTTAGGTAAGTATCACCCACATGGCGATTCATCCGTATATGGCGCCCTGGTGCGTCTTGCACAGCCTTGGGCTATGCGCTACCCTCTGGTTGATGGCCAGGGAAACTTTGGTTCAGTAGATGGTGATGGTGCCGCTGCAATGCGTTACACCGAGTGCCGTCTGTTCCGTATCGGTGAGGATATGATGGGCGATGACCTGTATAAGGACACCGTGGATATGGACCGCAACTTTGATAATGAGTTGGACGAGCCTTCTGTACTGCCAACCCGTATTCCAAACCTGTTGGTAAACGGTGCTACCGGTATTGCAGTAGGTATGGCAACCAATATGCCTACCCATAATCTGGGTGAGGTGATTGACGGTTGTGTGGCTTATATAGATAATCCTGAGATTGACACCGATGGACTGATGAAGCATATTCCTGCTCCTGATTTCCCTACCGGCGGTTACATTTATGGTCTGCAAGGTGTGCGCGATGCTTATGAAACCGGTCGTGGTCGTATTATCATGCGTGCCAAGGCTGAGATTGAGAATGGCGTATTGCACGATAAGATTGTAGTTACCGAGATCCCTTACGGTGTCAATAAGGCAGAGTTGATCAAGAGCATTGCTGATTTGGTTAATGAGCATAAGATTGAGGGTATCAGCAATGCCAACGATGAGTCTGACCGTGACGGTATGCGCATCGTTATCGATGTGAAGCGTGATGCCAATGCCAATGTTATCCTGAACAAGCTGTACAAGATGACTAACCTGCAGTGTGCATTCAGCGTGAACAGCATTGCACTGGTAGGTGCAGGTAAGGGTGTTCCTGGTCGTCCAAAGCTGCTGACCCTGAAGGATTGCATCCGCTATTTTGTGGATCACCGTCATGAGGTCACCATCCGCCGCACTAAGTTTGATTTGAAGAAGGCTCAGGAGCGTGCCCACCTGTTGGAGGCGCTGATTGTAGCCAGTGATAATATTGATGAGGTAGTACGCATCATCCGTGGAGCCAAGTCACCTGCCGAGGCTATCGAGAAACTGATGAACCGTTTCGGTTTTGATGAGGTTCAGGCTAAGTTTGTAGTTGAGATGCGTCTGCGCCAGTTGACTGGTCTGCAGCAGGAAGCTCTGCACAACGAGTACGATGAGTTGCAGCGTAAGATTGCCTACTATGAGCAGATTCTGAGCGATGACTCATTATGCTGGAAGGTAATCAAGGATGAGTTACTGGAAGTAAAGGATAAATATGGTGATGCACGCCGTACCCAGATTATGGGTGCTCTGGGTGAGTTGAGCGATGAGGACTTTGTAGCTGATGATGAGGTGGTAATCACCATTTCTCATTTGGGTTACATTAAGCGTACCACCCTGAAGGAGTTCAAGACTCAAGGTCGTGGTGGCATGGGAAGCCGTGGCAGCAGTACCCGTAATGAGGATTTCATCGAGTACATCCACCCGGCAACCAACCATAATACTATGCTGTTCTTTACCCAGCGTGGCCGTTGCTACTGGCTGAAGGTTTATGAGATTCCAGAGGGCAACAAGCTGTTTAAGGGCCGTGCCATCCAGAATATGATCAGTCTGGAATCAGGCGATGCCATCAATGCATTTGTATGCGTCAAGACCCTGAAGGACGAGGAGTACATCAATAATCATTATGTAACCTTCTGTACCCAGCAGGGTATTATCAAGAAGACCAGTCTGGCAGATTACAGCCGTCCACGTACCAACGGTATCATTGCTATCAATATCCGTGAGGACGACAAGGTGGTTGACGTTTGTCTGACCAACGGTGACGAGGAAATCATCATCGCTAACCGCAATGGTCGTGCTATCCGCTTCAACGAGCAGGATGTCCGTGTGATGGGCCGTAACGCTACCGGTGTGAAGGCTATGCAGCTGGATGAGGATGGCGAGGATGCAGTAGTAGGTATGATTAACATCGAGGACAAGGAAACACAGAGTGTGCTGGTTGTCAGCGAGCAGGGCTACGGTAAACGCAGCGAGGTGGACGATTATCGTGTGACTAAGCGCGGTGCCAAGGGTGTGAAGACCATCAATGTAACCGACAAGACCGGTAAGCTGGTGGGCATCAAGGCTGTTACCGATGAGAATGACCTGATGATCATTAATAAGAGCGGTATTACCATCCGTCTGAAGATGACAGATGTACGCGTGATGGGCCGTGCTACCCAGGGTGTTCGCCTGATTAATCTGACTAAGCGCAACGACCAGATCAGCAGTGTCTGCAAGGTTAGTTCCGAGGAAGAGGAGGAACTGCAGGAAGGAGTAGATTCTACCACAGAAACAAACGAGAATAGTGAAAATTAATTTAGTACTAAATTTTTAATAACAAAAAACTATGAAGAAAGTTTTATTGATGGCTGCTATGCTGATTGGATCTTCAGCAGCAGTTATGGCTCAGGACGCTAAGGCTCTGAATGAAGAGGCAAAGGCTTTGAAGGGTCAGTGGGACAAGGCTCAGAATGAGTATTACTTGGCTCAGGATGACAAGGCAAAGGCTAACGCTTTCTTTGATCTGACCATGAAGTTGTTTGACAAGTATCATCAGCTGGACAAGGTTGCTGAGCAGCCAGATGCTAAGGGTAAGGTTAAGAACCCATACCGTAAGGGTAATGCTGAGATTATGCACCAGAACCGCTCTAACCTGATCAACGCAGGTATCGAGGGTCTGCGTAATGACAACATTGATGCAGCTTACAAGGCATTCGCTGCATATTACAACATGGTTGAGGATCCTATGATGGCTAAGTACAACTATGCTCAGACTGACTCTCTGTTGTCTACTTATGCATTCTATGCAGCTGGTAGCGCTCTGGAGGCTAAGCAGTATGAGGATGTTATCAAGTTCGCTCAGTACGGTTACAACGGTGAGGATGGTTCTAACTGTATGCAGTACACCTGCCAGGCTTTGAAGGATCTGGGCCGCAATGATGAGCTGTTGGCTGCCTTGAACAAGGGTATGGAGATGTTCCCTAACGCTAACTACTTCTCATCTGGTGTTATCGATTACTATGTAAGCAATAACAAGGTAGACGAGGGTCTGACTTTCATCGACAGCAAGATCAGCTCTAACCCAGGCAACTTCTACAACTATTTCCTGAAGGGCTTCATGCTGTACAGCCAGGATAAGTACGAGGATGCTGACGTAGCTTACAAGAAGGGTACCGAGATGAACAGCGACAACTTGCAGTTGTATGCTTTCGCAGGCCAGAACATGTATCAGGCTGCTGCTAAGCTGGACGAGGATGCAAATGCTGACCAGAACAAGATTCTGGATTACCTGAAGAGAGCATTGCCTTACTTCGAGATGGCTAAGAAGCTGGATACCACTATGGAGAACAAGAGCTGGTGGTTGATGCACCTGAACAACGTTTACTATCGTCTGAAGATGGACAAGGAGTACAACGAGTTGCAGTCTCTGATGTAATTATAACTTAATATAATAGGCATTAGTGTCACACTAATGCCTATTTTTTTTCTCCCTATGAAAATATACACATTTCTGATTCTCTTATTTTTGAGTTGCACAGCCGCCTGTGCACAGACAAAGACACTCACATCAAAACAAAACAAGATACTTCTGCAATCCCTAAAAGCCAGCAACGCCAATAATCACACGGCAGCCATTCAGCAATTGGCCAAAATAAATGAAAAAGAAGTAGCCAGCAACAGTTCGTTCCACTTCTTTTCCAATGCGGTCTACTATAACTATTTTTCATTTTCCAGTAATAAGCACACCGGCAATGCTCTGGATGCATTGGACAAGTCACTGTACCATCTGGCAAAATGTGATTCCCTGGAAAGCGTCTATAATCATTCCACCTATACCGTTGACAATAGAGTGCGTTTGGAACAAACCTTAAACTTGGTAGGTTCGTTTGCAAACACCTTATATAATAATACTGATTTTTCTTCCCTGGCACGTTTATCAGCCATTCTTCGCGCCCGTTCCTCTGCTTTTCGGAACCGGTCCGATAAGGCCGACGCGTCATTCCATGCCATAAACACTGTGCTGTTGAATGCAGCCATTCATAATCAATCAAAAGCAGATGTCCTTTTCTATGCCGATGCCGTAGGTTCAAAGAATAGCCTGTCGCGGGAGGAGCGCTTGTATTTATGCCAGATTTTCCAATCCTATCACGAGGATAAATTAACCTATTCCACAGCATTGCAGGGCTTACAGGAAAATCCCAACGACCATCAGTTTGTCGATATTGCATTGGATGTGTTCCGCGGTTCCCAGGACAAAAAACTTTTTGATTACCTGACCAAACAGGTATCAACTGCCGATGGCAATCCCATCCATTCCCTGGCTGATGCCTGTCTGTGCTACCATCAGCAGCAGTACGATAAGGCCTATGACATACTGAATACCTTGCTTGCTACTTATCCCGATTCGCCGGCACTATATTCCATGGTGGCTGAAACTTGTCTGAAATCGGCCTACATGAGCGAACTGTCAGGAAAGCTCGAGGATGCTAAGATTAGAAAAGCCCTATCATTGTTTCTCAGATTGAAGGAAATGTATCCGGACAACAGGTCTGAATGGGTTAATGGACTGTATGCCATCTATTTTAGACTACAGATGATTGATAAACTGAAGGAATTAGAACCATATATGTAAATGAAAATGAAACGGACAATGTTTATGGCAGCCCTGCTGGCTGCGGGTCTCAGTGCTTCGGCACAGACGGTAAAGACACACATGGTAGAAGGAGGCGGTACAGGCCCCTATAAGGCTCAGGTGGTATCCGACGCTTCGCTTACTACACACACCATCTATTGCCCAAAGGACATTAAGGCAGCGGTAAATGAACAGGGCAAACTGCCTGTATTGCTGTATGCTAACGGTGCTTGCGCCAACAATAACGTAGAGATGCGTCTGCTGCTTACCGAGGTGGCTTCACATGGTTACATTGCCATTGCCATTGGCCCTTATGACGAGGATGATCCTTCGGCAAAGTGGGAGGATGTGTTGAAGAGTGCCTATCCGGAAGAGAAGGCTCAGGTGGTACTGGCTAATGGCAAGCAACTGGCAAAACCTACACCTGCTGAGGTAGAGGCCATCCAGAAAGCACGTGCCGAAATGATTGCCGCTATGCAGAAGGCTGAGGAAGCAGCCAAGAAAAAGGGAAAGAAAGGCGAGCAGCCTGCTCCTCAGTTCAGGACCTATTCCCGTCAGTTGCTCGAGGCAATGGACTGGATTACAGATCAGAATGCCAATCCTGAATCAGAATACTACCACCTTATCGATTTGGATAAGGTAGCAGCTATGGGTCAGTCATGCGGTGGCGCTCAGGTACTGGGAGTAGCACACGATCCTCGTATCAAGACCTGCATCATGCTCAACAGCGGTATCGGTCAGATGGAAATGAGCGGTACCAGTAAGCAGAATCTGAGCAGTGTTCACACTCCAATGTTCTATCTCATTGGCGGAAAGACCGATGTTGCCTATCTGAATGCTGCCGACGACTTTGCTGCTCTGAATCATGTTCCCGTAGTGATGTATAACACCCTTGATGGTCATAGTGGTACCTACTACGAGAAGCACGGAGGCAGTTATGCTGTGGCTGTTACCCGCTGGCTAGACTGGCAACTGAAAGGTCAGCAGGCCAAGTGTGCCCTGTTCCTGGATGATGACTACGCATCCAAACTGTTCCCGGACTGGACTTTCCAGCGCAAAGGCTTTTAATGAATCATCGGCGAAAAATTTTCTGATAGTTAAAAAAGTCCTATATTTGCAAACATATAAAATGCACGATACAAACTAAATCTATTATCACTATGAAGAAAATTCTGATACTTACGGCTTTGGCTCTTTCCAGCCTGTCTGTTTATGCACAGTGGAAGCCAGCCGGTGGCCATATCATGACCACATGGGGTGAGCAACTGAATCCGGATAAGGTGCTGGCTGATTATCCGCGCCCTATCATGACCCGTAGCGAATGGAGTAACCTGAACGGACTGTGGAACTATGCGGTGGTAGACAAGGGCGCTCCACTGCCTAGTGCCTATGACGGTAAGATTCTGGTGCCTTTTGCCATCGAGTCCTCATTGTCGGGAGTGGGAAAGGAACTGGGTAAAGATAAGGAACTGGTTTACCAGCGTTCATTTACAGTCAATAACGCCTGGGCAGGAAAGGACATTCTGCTGCATTTCGAGGCTGTGGACTGGAAAACCGAGGTGTGGGTGAACGATATCAAAGTGGGTGGCCATACAGGTGGCTACGTGCCTTTCTGCTTCAACATCACATCGGCTTTGAAGAAGGGTGAGAATACTGTAACTGTACGTGTATGGGACCCTACAGACGAGAGCTATCAACCTCGCGGAAAGCAGGTTAGTAAACCTGGTGGTATCTGGTATACACCGGTGAGCGGTATCTGGCAAACCGTATGGCTGGAACCCGTGAACACCAAGCATATCGATAATCTGCGTATCACACCGGATGTGGATTTCCGCACCATCAGTGTGGATGCATGTGTGGCTGGCGGAACTAATGCCGACCTTATTGAGGTGGAGGTGTATGACGGTAATACCTTGGTGGCCAGTGCCAAGAGCCTGAATGGTGTACCAGCTCAGGTGCAGATGCCTGCCAACATGAAGTTGTGGACTCCGGACACACCAAACCTGTATGATATGAAGGTGACATTGAAATCACAGGGAAAGATCATTGACCAGGTGGGTAGCTATACCGCTATGCGCAAGTTTACCATGGGTAAGGACAGCCGTGGTATCAACCGTATCTGCTTGAACGATAAGCCAATCTTCCAGTTGGGCCCATTGGATCAGGGCTGGTGGCCAGACGGTCTGTATACCCCTGCATCGTACGAGGCATTGAAGTATGATGTCATCAAACTGAAGGAGTGGGGCTATAACATGATCCGTAAACACATTAAGGTAGAACCACAGTTGTGGTACCGCTACTGCGATGAGTTGGGTATCATTGTCTGGCAGGATATGCCAAGTGGCGACCGCAATCCTGAGTGGCAGAACCACCGTTATTTCGATGGTAATGAGTTTATCCGCTCGGTAGAGTCGGAGGCCAACTACCGTAAGGAGTGGCGTGAGATTATGGATCATCTGTATTCATATCCTTGCATCGGAACCTGGATTCCATTCAATGAGGCTTGGGGTCAGTTTAAGACTGCCGAGATTGCAGAATGGACCAAGCAACATGACCCTACCCGTCTGGTGAACTCAGCAAGTGGTGGCAACTATTATACTTGTGGTGATATCCTGGACTTGCACAATTACCCTGATCCGGGTCTGTATCTGTACGATCCTACCCGCATTAATGTACTGGGTGAGTATGGTGGAATTGGTATGGTGGTGAAAGACCATATTTGGGCTACTACCGACCGCAACTGGGGTTATGTTCAGTATAACACTACTGAAAAGGTGACCGATGAATACGTGAAGTATGCTAATAAGTTGTACGATATGGTATCGCAGGGATTCAGTGCCGGTGTATACACACAGACATCGGATGTGGAATACGAAGTGAACGGATTGATGACTTATGACAGAAAGGTAATCAAGATGGATGAGAAACGTATCAGGGAGGTGAACACCAAACTGACGCATTCATTGGAATAAAAAAGAGAGGAGGCCCAAACAACCTCCTCTTTTTGTATATGAATTATAATGCTGGAAGCAGATAAATCCAAAGGAAGTTGATTTCTGCCTGCATGTCGCCTACATTAGCTGTAGTGGCAATAACGGCATTCTTCTCTGGCAATACGATGATATACTGACCGTTGGCGCCATCGGCACGGAAACCGTTGTGACGGCACTGCCAGGTCTGGTAGCCGTAACCCTGAATCCAGTCGCTGGTCTCCAGAGTCAGCCCCTTCTCGTTTTCCTGTCCAGGTTTCATACCGGCATTGATGCTAGGAACCTGATAGCTGGTAGCTTCTTCTACATACCATCTTGGAATCAACTGCTTGCCATCCCAGAATCCTTTCTGTAACAGTAACTGGCCCATCTTGGCCAAATCCTCGGTCTTCAGGAACAGGCCCCAACCACCGGTATTGATACCCTGTGGGCTTTCTTGCCACTGTGGTTTATCGATACCCATAGGCATGAACAGGCGAGGGTACAGGTAATCCACAACCTTCTGGTCGGTAACCTTCTGAACGATAGCGCTCAGCATATAGGTGCCCAGGCTGTTGTAGCAGTAGAATGTGCCTGGCTTATGCTCTACGGGATAAGCCATGAATTCCTTTACCCAGTTGGCACCTTCTACAGTACGGATTTTACCTGTAGGATCAGTATCATGACCGCAGTTCATGGTCAGCAGGTCGCGAACAGTAATGGCCTTCAGGTTGGCCGAAGCATTAGCAGGTACATATTCAGGGAAGAAATCCACCAGTTTATCGGTCAGTTTCAGACGGCCCTCACCGATGGCAATACCTACAGCTGCCGATGTAAAAGTCTTACTAACGCTATTCAGGATGTGAGCCTCTTCAGGTTTGCCCTGACTTTCCCACTTTTCCAGAATAACCTGGCCGTCCTTGATAACCATCACACTGTGCATGTCCATCTTGTTGGTGTGAACAGCTTCCCAATAGTGGTCGAAAGCAGATTGCTGCTTAGGAGTAGGAGTGGTTCTTGGCAGAGACTGTGCCATGGCCAAAGCAGCGGAACCTAAGGTAAGCGCTGCGGTTAAGAGTAGTTTTTTCATGGATATTAAATTTATTAAACAAAAAGTCCCGAGCAGATGCCCGGGACTTTTCTTTATTAATACTGCATCTTAATCTTGCTGAAATCATTGTAGATGTTAACTGGGTGCTGAGGACGCTTGCTCATGGTTGGGAACCAGATCATATCCTTGGTGATACCCAATTCGTTAACACACTCAATGCAATACTCCAGGCGACCGAAGTTGGCGTCAACATTGTTGGTACCGAAGGTGAACTTCATGCCACGATCCTTAGCCATCTTGATGATGCGCTTGCTAGGAATCTTGTAACGTGCACTGATTTCCAATGCGATATCCCACTTCTGCATAACATCCAATACGCGGTTTACACGCTCGTCAGTCCAGTACTTGTCAAACTCCAGGTTCATGTCCTTCTCTGGCAAGTAGAATGCGTTAGCAAAGATGTCAGCTGGCTCGTTGTTCAGAATCAGACAGGTCTGATCTACAATCTGATCCATATAAGCATCCATGCCGTTGTCATAGTGAACCTCCTCTGGCTTGTAGATACGAGAGTTGCGGCCCTGTGCATCGATGATGGTCATAGCATCGGTAAACAGATAGTCGAACTCATTCAGAGCCTCCTGTGAGAAAGTCTGAGTCCACTTACGGCCCTCACCCTGTACACCGCACAGGAAAGGCAGAGGCTTAACCTCCTGCAGGTAAGAACGTACCTCAGCATCGTCAGCCAACATACGGCCAACACCACCTTCACCAGCGTTAGGAGCTACACCATAGTTGATACCGTAGTTCATTGACATGCCGTGAGCCTGCTCCTTGGTCAAACCACCCTTCAGGTGTACGTGCATATCAATCAATGGGAAGTCCTGCTGCTGCATGCGGATAGCACCATCGGTCTGCTCATCAATAGCAGGCAGAGTATCATTAGGATTGGTAGCATCAGCTGCCAAAGCGGTAACAGTCAGGTCCTTGATCAGGATCTCACCCTTCTGAACGCCAATGATAGCGTTACCCTTGCCCAGCAACTGCTTTGCGTTAGCTTCAGTACGATATGGCTTCTCAGGCTCAGTGTAGCAAACTACATCAGTACCGTTTACAGCTACAGCTACATTCTTGCCGCGAACGTTGATTTCCAGGTCGAACCATTCGCCATCCTCAGCCAGAGAACGGTACAGGTTACGAACGTGTGCCAGAGAACCGGTCTTGATGGTTCCGTCCTGAGGACCGTTCTTGATCAGTACCTCATAACCGCTGGTACCGTCAGAAGCAAACTTGATAGATGCCTCGGCACCCTCAGCTGCCTGGAATTTACCCTTCAGGTTAAAGTTCTCGAAGCTTTCCTGACTTGTCATGGTAGCACCTGACTTCAGGGTCAGCTCATTCGCATTGTTCTCGATGGTACCTTTCAGGTTCCATCCCTCTACAGCATCACCACATGATGCCAGACATACAGCTGCCATACTCAGCAGCGATGCCTTCAGTAAAGTCTTGAAATTTTTCATAATATGTTATTGTTTGGTAACTTGTCGCATTATTTTACCACTGGCAACTTAACCATTGAAGCAGCGTTTGGCTCACAGTGAATACCGATAGTGCTCTTGGTGTAAGCGCTTTCATCGCAAGTATAGATATCGCAGAATGTCTGTGGGTTACGGTCTACCAATGGGAACCATGTGCTCTGAACCTGAATCATCAGCTTATGGCCTGGCATGAAGGTGTGCATAACATCAGGCATGGTAAACTTAACCTTGGTGGTCTTACCTGGCTCGAATGGCTTAGGATCAGAGAAGCTCTCACGGAACTTACCGCGCATAACCTCACCGCGAACCATCAGCTGATAACCACCCATTACATAGTTAGGAACCTGAACACCAGTGTTCTGTGCCTGTGCACCTGGAGCAGGACGAGGAATGTTCAGCTCCTTGTACCATGAGAAACCGTCAGGATATACATCGATAACCTTTACGATGAAGTCAGCATCGGTAGTGCTCAGATCCACCTGCAACTCAACCTCAACCTCACCGGACAGCTTCATCTCTGAGGTCAGAGCTGGAGTCTGGAATACCAATACGTCAGGACGCTGTGCAGCAAAACGCTGGTCATCAATCATATAGTTACGGCTAGTGCTGGTCTGTGCTACCTCCCACATGTATGGTACTGGATGAGCAGGATCGCTTACGTATGATACAACGCCACCCTTGGTAGGAGCAGAAGTAGATACGGTACCGTCAGCATGCAGATAGAATGGAGTGGTCTGTGCAGCCTTAACCTCTGGCCAACCCTTTGAATAGTTGTTCCAAACGCGCTTACCCAGGTCGTAGATACGAGCCTCGTAAGCTGGCTTCTGGCCCTTGCCCTCCAGATAGTATGCAAAGAAAGGATACTCGATGTTCTTGATGAACCAGTCTGAGGTTGCCTGCTCACCAATGCAGATGTTGTTCCAGAACATACCCATGCCACGAGCCCAACCGCCGTGGTACCAAGGACCCTCTACCAGATACAGGTCTGTTGCAGGACTCTGCTCCTTGATAGACTTGTACACATCAAAGGCACCATAGCAGTCCTCCTTGTCGTACAGACCACCTACTACCATCACTGCAGGCTTCACATCATGCATGTGACCCTTGGTGACGGTGTGGCTCTCCCAGTACTCGTCCCAGTTTGGATGCTCACGAACGGTTCGCAGATACTCCAAGCTGTCGCCATAAGCTTCAGTGATATTCTTGTAAGTACCAATTTTCAGGTAATCGCTGTAGAAATCATTCTGGAACAGGGTAGGGAACTTGAAGTTAGGCATCTTGCCTGTCTTGGCAGCCTCTCTTACGTAATTGTTGTTCATCATGTACTCGAACATAGGCTGGAAGCTGATCATCTCTGCCATCATGAACGCACCGTTATGGTGAACGTCATCGCCATGATACCAGTCGGTTACAGGAGCCTGAGGAGATACAGCCTTCATAGC
>JAZQPA010000067.1:0-15981 GCA_045628125.1 Bacteroidaceae bacterium | reverse complement strand
CAGACCGTTATGTAGGTGTTCCAGTTAACGGTTCTGCATCTGCTTATGCTATTCCTGATGGTCACACATACGTATGGCCAATCCCAGCAGATCAGATGGCTTTGAATACCAACCTGAAGCAGGCTTGGGGTTACTAATTGTAACAATAATTTTAGATAGAAAGAGGGGGCTTATGCCTCCTCTTTTTTTATTTGTCATGAAATCGTCTCAATCTCAATTATTATGTGTAACTTTGCCCAATAATACCTAAATTGAATGCAAAAGATTGAACGATACATGCCCTATCTCCTGGCATTGTGCTTTTTGGCGATATCGGTGTACTTGCTGCAGGAAATTCAGCGGTTTGTCTTTTTTGACCGCGAGCAGCAGCAAATCCTGGCATGGGACTGGGATTTGATATGGGAACGTTACAGTGGTGTAGGTGGTGTGGCCCTTTTTAAGGCACACTATGTTACTCAGTTATTTTATATGCCATGGGCAGGTCCTGTTATTACTGCCATCCTGGCAACTATAGCATCGCTATGCTTATGGGTGTCATTAAAGCCCATGTCTGTGCACCGTTGGATTTATCCATTATGTTTCGTTCCTTATGTTTTTGAGTTGAGCAACCTGAACGATGCCAATTATCATTACTGGGGATTCATGTGTCTGGTCATTCTCTCCATGTTCATGGCGATATATGGCAAATGGGTCAGCAAATTATCGCTATATCTCCGTTTGGGAATAACTTTGGCCATGACCTTGCTACTTTTCTGGATGGCAGCGCCTATGTGTCTGCTGTTTGCTGTCTATGTCATTTTGTTTGATGCATTCATGGGCAAGGATAAATGGTTCTATCAGGTATCATCGTTGGTGCTGGCCGCATTAGCCATCTTCTATGCCGTGCGCTGGTGCTGGTTGCCTTCCAATTCCAAGGCATTCACTCAGGATTTATTCTACAATTACTTGCTGCCAATTCCTGATAGTTGCAAATATTCCTGGCTTTCCCTGCTGTCAATACCAGTCCTTTATGGCGTATCTGCCAAGATGAAGGAACCGGTGCTGAAGGCACGTTTAGCTTTCTGTCTGATCTTGGCTATCGGAGTAGGAGCCTTAGGATATGCGCAAAGCGAGAAAAACAAGCGGGAAGTGGATATTCTTTTGGAACTTCAGCATCATGTGGTGGCAGAGGAATGGGATGCCATCTTGCGTAATCCTTATGTTCACAGCAAGAACTATCTGGTGATGAACTATGTAAATCTGGCTTTGTCAAAGAAAGGAATGATACTCTCGCATTTCTTTAACTATGAGCAGTTGGATCCCCAGAATATTGTTGTATTCCATGAATTTGATGACAATCAGGCTCAGCTTACATTCATTTACGCTCACGTGAATTACCAGATGGGCGATATGGGTGGTGCACAGAACCATGCACACGATACATTTGTTCTGACCCACTATGGTAATCCGAATATGCTGCAGATGCTGATTAAAACCAACCTGATAAAGGGTGCTTACGAGGTTGCGGACAAGTACATCACTCTTTTGGAAAAAAGCTGGCACTACCGCCAATGGGCTAAGGATATGAGAAAGTTCCTGTATAACGACGATGCCATCATGGCAGATGCTGATTTGGGCAGAATGCGCAAGTCGCTGCCTGTGGATGATACATTCACTCTTGACCCTGAGGTTTGCCTGTACAAGACATTGGAAACCAATCCTCACGATACTGCAGCCCGCGATTACATGATTGCCTATCTGTATATCTACCGTGATCAGGATGATATTAACCGCTTTGTTGAGACTTTCTACCAAACACCGGTATTGAATCCTTTCCCACAGCAGTTGCAGGAGGCTTTCCTGTTGGTGAATGACTATAATCTGGACTATTGCCGCGAGCATGGTGTCAGTGAGGAGAATATAGAGCGCTACAAGAAATTCATGATGGATCTGGACGGTGCAGAACGCCGTGGTATTCATCCTGCTCAGGCGCTGAGAAAAGAATACGGAAACACCACTTGGTATAACTTCATGTTTAAATGATTCAGATGAAAAAAGCTATATTATATTCAACACTGTTTCTGGCTCTGGCTTCCTGCCAGGGTGATATCCAGATTGACCAACAGCTGAAGGAGGATGCACACATCTTCCCGGATTATAAGGAAGTAACCGTACCCGGTAATATCGCTCCGCTGAATTTTCAACTGATGAATGCCGAGGATGCTGCTACCCAACTGATCATTAAAGCCGGCAACCAGTCCTTTCAGGTTTCCGGTAAGAATGGTGTATTCGATATCCCTGAGAAAAAGTGGAAAGAGATGTTGAAACAGAATCAGGTAAAGGACATCGAAGTAACCGTATGCAAAAAACAGAACGACAAATGGTGTGCATATCCTTCATTCCAGATTCACGTGGCACCGGATGAGATTGATCCTTATTTGGCCTACCGTCTGATTGCTCCGGGTTATTCTCCATGGGATAATATGGGTATTTACCAGCGTAATCTGGAGACCTTTGAAGAAACCGCAATCTACGAAAATAAGGTTTCGGATATGAACTGCGTAAATTGCCATAACTTCCAGATGCAAAATCCGGAGAAGATGGTTATGCACATGCGTGCCAAGCATGGAGGTACCATTGTTCTGGATCATGGAAAAGTTGAGAAGATTAATACTAAGACTCCCGAAACCATTTCTTCGCTTGTATATCCAGGCTGGCATCCTACAGAGGACTTTGTGGCCTTCTCGACCAACTTTATCAACCAGGTTTTCTTCATGAGTCATGCCAATCGTCTGGAAGGTTTTGACCGTGAATCCGATGTGGTGGTCTATAATGCCAAGACTCACGAGCTGATTGCCAGCCCATTCATCAAGAGTAAGGAGGCATTTGAAACCTACCCTACTTTCTCACCTGATGGCAAATATCTGTATTTCTGTACTGCCAAAGCCATTGAGCCAATGCCCGACCGTTACAAAGAGGCGCACTATAACATCTGTCGTGTTGGATTTGATGCCAAGACCCAGACTTTCGCCAATCAGGTGGATACCGTATATAATGCAGAGCGTGATTCATTGAGTACCTCGTTCCCCCGTATCTCTCCTGATGGAAAATACCTGGCTTTTGTGCGCCAGCAATATGGACAGTGGAGTATCTGGCATAAGGATGCAGATCTGTGCCTGATTGACCTTCAAAACGGAAATCTGATATCCATGGATGATGCCAATAGCAATGATTCTGAAAGCTACCATTCCTGGAGCCATAACAGCCGATGGTTGGTATTCAGCAGCCGACGTGATGACGGGCTTTACACCAAGCCTTATTTCACCTATATCGATGCCAATGGTAAAGCCCATAAGCCATTCCTGCTTCCTCAGAAAAACCCGAAGAAGTACTACGATGACTTAATGATGGCATATAATATCCCGGAACTGATAACTGGCCCTGTACAGATTGACGAACGTAGTCTGTCGGATAAGATGATTAGCGACCCGGGCATCAACACCACTTTCCATCCGTAAATTATTGTACCATGAAGAAATATATCCCCTTTTCGGCTGCACTGATTATGGCCGCAGCCTGTCAGTCGGTTCCACAGAATGAGAATCTGGAACGTGACTGTTGGCAGGGACTGTCAAGCGACGGTTCCACCCTAGACAAAACATTTGTTACTTCCGGACGTAAAGCTCAGATCATCGGACAGCAAAGCCTGGCTTTTGAGGATATGGGAGGCCATATTCAAAACGAGATGGGTGGTATCTGGATGGGCCGCATTAAGGTAGCCGATGGCTTCTGGCTGAATGTAACCGGTGCTGACGGGAAAATGGATTCCCTTCGTGCACAGCGGATGACGGTTTATCCCCATTACAATGAATTCGACTTAGGAACCATACAAGGTGGAATTAAGGTGACAAGCCAACAGTTTGCTTCGGATAAGGAAGAAAGTGTGGCTGTTCTTTACTCATTCCAGAATGATACCGACAAAGAGCAGGTCCTGACTTTGGACTTCCTGCTGAATACGGATCTTTCTCCTGCCTGGTATTCTACAACTGGTGAGCGTGAGAATGCGGAGGATATGGTAGAATGGGATGCCAACAGCCTCTGTTTTACAGGAAAAGACAAGGATCATGAATGGTTCTCGGCTTGGGGATGTGATCATGCCACTACACGTCAGGAAAGTGGCATTGAGGGCGTTAAAACCTTAGGCCCTGTAACCAGTACAGTAATGACCTCTTCATTAACGCTGAAACCAGGTCAAAAAGAGGTGGTTCGCTATTTTGTAGGCGGTTCCATTACTTCTGCTGAGCAGGCCAAAGAGAGAATGACGGCCTTAAAGAATGGTTTAGAGCAGGAAATAAGTGAGAAAGAGCTGTCTATCAAACAACTCATGGCTAACAGCATGATTTCTATCCCGAATGAAGAGATTCAGAAGGCATATGATTGGACCATTATCAACAACCGCTGGTTGGAACAGGATATTGACCAATTGGGTTATTTCTTGGGGGCCGGTGCTGTGGAATATCCATGGCTATTCGGATGCGATATGTCCTACTCTCTTCAGGGTCAACTATGCATCGGAAACTTTGAACTGGTTCGTTCTACCCTAATCCAATTATGGAAAACTTCAGAGGAGGTAAACGGAAACGGCCGTATTATTCATGAGCGCAGCAATGCCGGACTGGTTTATAATCCGGGTAACACCCAGGAGACTGCTCATTTCATTATGGCCCTTTGGAAGTACTATCAGTGGACAGGTGATCGTGAGTTGCTGGCGCAAATCTATCCGTATTGCAAGAAAAGCCTTGGATGGCTGCTGCAAACCATGGATACCGACCACAACTTCTTCCCTGAAGGCCCTGGTATCATGGAAGTGGCAGGACTGAATGCTGAACTGATTGATGTCGCAGTATATACACAGCAGGCATTGGAGTGCATGTCTGAAATGTCCAAGGTAATGAAAGATCCGGAATTGACCTCTCCTTTGGCTGATTATGCTGAACAGATCAAGAAAAAGATTAATACGGAATTCTGGGATGAGAAAGCAGTAAGCTATTGCGATTTCCATGCTACAGCAGCCGATGCCATAAAGGCAATGGATGGTGCTATAAAACAGGTGAAAATCCAAGCTACCACTCCTATGGAGCACGCCATATCATTCTATGAGAATCAGAAAAAGGAAATTGCAGCCAATTACAAGCCGGATGATGTTCGCGGATGGTTCAGCAACATGAACTGGGTTGTGGCTGTCCCTATGGAATGTGGCATTGTGGATGATGCCCGTGCCGTAGCCGCATTAGAACAGATAGAAAAGAACAACTACGGCCCTTGTGGTCCTTACCTGTCGGCAGTGGAGCGTGACCGTATGATGACTATTGCAACCAGTGTACAGGCCATGGCAGAGGCTAAATACGGCAGAATAGATAAAACCGTAGAATGCCTGCAGATGATGACCAACTGCATGAACCTTGTAATGCCGGGCACCATAGCAGAAATGTTACCCGATTATGGCTGTACCTTCCAGGCATGGACCATTTACGGTTATGGAAGCGGTATGATCAGCGGTTGCTTTGGTATTCAACCTGAAGCAGCAAAGAATACGGTTACTATTCAACCTGTATTACCTACCGGATGGAATCACATGAGTGTTCAGCATGTTCGTATTGGTGATAATGCCATTGATGTAACAGTTACCACCGAAGGTCACGGAATTAAGGTTTCATACAAAAGTGAGAAGCCTGGGCTTAAAGCCATTATAAAAGTAGGTAATGAGACTAAAGAAATTATAGATCAGCAGGTTACAGCGATATTTGACTAGGTTTGAAAAATCCGAAAAGTAAAGAAACTTTACACCCTACGTTTCAATACGATTCAAATTATATTACCTCTTACTCTAATATAACATAGCTATAACTTTGATTTACATACGTATTAACACCGCTTCAATATAGCCCATATAGGGGGTGTAAAAATGGCCTTGAAGCTATGGTGAAAGAGACTTAAAGCGAAGGTGAAAGAGACCTGAAGCTATGGTGAAACGGAATCAAACAAAATAAGGGCGTGCAATAGCACGCCCTTATTATATTATGATACTTTAGGATTAGTAACCCCAAGCCTGCTTCAAGTTAGCATTCAAAGCCATCTGATCTGCAGGGATAGGCCATACATAAGTGTGACCATCCAACTTCACATACTTAGAAGCTGAAGAGTTAACTGGAACACCCTCGTAGCGGTCGCAAGTAGGCTGGTTCAAGATAGCGTAGCGGATCATATCCTGACGACGGGTACCTTCCCATGCCAACTCCTTCAGACGCTCATCAGAGATAACCTGCATGTTAATCTCAGTCAGAGGCTCCAAGCCAACACGTGCACGTACATCATTGATTTCGGTCAAAGCACCTGGTTTATCACCATTACGATACTTAGCCTCTGCACGCAACATCTTCGCATCTGCGAAACGGAATACAACCAAGTCATTGCCAGGATAGCTAGCGTTGGTGGTAGCGAAATCGAAGGAATACTTACGGAAACGAGCACCTGCACTCTTAACTACGTGCTGGAAGAACTCATCAGGAGAAGCAGAACCGTAGTACTTAGCAGCAGCCTGCTGCTTCTTAATGATATCCTCAGAAGAACTCATATCCAGACGAGACCACAATGGCATATACTCCAGTGCCAACTCGTTGGTAGCAGGATCGATACTGTTATTGTAACCATCCAATACGCGCTCACCAGTCTCATCAACATAGTCGCGATCCAAGTAGAAGTTGTACTTCAAACGTGGGTCATAACCACTCTCCTGACGATCCTCGGTATAACCGTACTTCTTAACCAGGAAGGTAGAAGCAGCAGCACCATTCCATGAAGAGAAACCCTTGTATGCTGGGTGACCTGCATGGTTGTAGTGCCATGAACGACGATGGTGGTCCCAACTGCGCTTGTAAGTTACAGCATCGTTAGGAATAGTAAAGATGTTCTCTACTGAGTTCTCGTTAGCAGGAACAAAGTTTTCAGTGTAAGAAGGAGCCAACTTATAACCGAAGTCATTCTCCAGCTTATCAACACAGTAAATAGTAGCATCCAGAGAGTTCATTGTCTTACCGTCGATAGTCATGGTGAAATCCTTCATCTTTGCGGTAATCTCGGTAGCCTTAGCCTCGCTTACAGTGTGCTCACCGGTCATATCAGAACCCATGTAATCCTTTGACCAGTTAGCTTGGGTAGGATCCAACTGGAAGATAGGAGCATTGATAGCCATCTTAGCCAATACCATGTAAGCAACAGGCTTGGTCATACGGCCAAAGTATACACCTGACTTCTGGCTCTGATCAGCTGCCAAATAAGGCATACACTCGTTCAACTCATCCAGGATGAACTTGAATACCTGAGCACGGGTTGACTGCTGAGTCTCAGCCATAGTCTGCTCTGCAGAGGTTACCAAAGGCACATTGCCATAGAAGTCGCACAAATGATAGTACAAGAATGCACGGTAAGCGCGCAACTCATAAACATATTTGTTAGTAGCCTCTGAATTGATCTGCTCCAGCTTTGCAATCGCACTGTTAGCCTGAGCAATTGTGGTGTACAATGGAGACCAGTCTGCCTGACCGCCATGTGATGGAAGGATGTTATGAGTTACCTTATTCTGAGGGGTACCACCATCTACCCAGTCACCCAAACGACCTGCAACGATATACTCATCACCCACGAAGTTAGATGCATCCAACATGTCAGTAGCCTGACGGTTGCCCAATGAGTTGTAAACCGCAGCAACAGTATTCACATAAATCAGGGTTTCACTCTGCATAGCTTCTTCCTCTGAGAAAGAGCTCTTTGGAGTTTCATCCAAGCTACAAGATGCCAGCATGCCGGCACCAAGCAACAGTGAACCGAAAATATATTTTTTCATAATTCTATTAGCTTTTAGATGTTATTAGAATGTTACATTCAACTGCAGAGAGAATGTACGCTGCAATGGATACAAACGCTTATCATCAACACCCAGACCAGTAGTACCACCAGTCAAAGCGGTAGAGTTGATCATTGGGCTCATACCAGAGTAACCAGTGAAGGTTGCGATGTTGTTGCAAGACAATGCCAGACGCAGGTTCTGAACAGCCTTAACGTTCTTCATGTTGAAGTTGTAACCCAAAGTAACGTAGTCGAAGTGTACATAATCACCCTTCTCCAACCAGTAGTCAGAGGTGATGATACCGTAGATACCCTTACCGTTACCACCTGTAGGAGCTGCTGCCATTACGTTGTAAGCGTTGATCATGTTCATGTTCATGAAGGTCATAGAAGTACCGTTGTAGATCTTGTGACCGAATGCACCGTTGAACTGTGCAGACAGATCCCAGTTCTTGTACTTGAAAGTCAAGTTCAAAGCACCGGTTACCTTTGGAATAGCCTGACCAGCGATGTAGCGGTCACCACCCTCGGTCTCGGTATCGATCTTACCGTCACCATTCAAATCCTCCAGTACGTAGTTACCGGTCTCATCGAAGTGAGAGAACTTAGGAACAAAGAATGTACCTACTGGCTGACCCTCGATCAGGTAAGTAGTACCCTGACCTGATGACAAACCAGATGAACCGTATACACCGTTAACCTCGATATGAGGAGCGGTTGACAGTTCCTGATCCTTGTAAGTACCAGACAGCTTAGTCAACTTATTCTTCTGGATAGCAGCATTGAAGTTTGCAGTGAAGGTGAAGTCCTTAGTCTTAACGATATCACCACCGATTGCGAACTCGAAACCGTTGTTGGTCATCTCACCGATGTTAGCCAACAGAGTACCATAGGTAAATGGAGGCACTGGAACGGTGTAGTTGTACAACATCTTAGAAGTAGTAGACATGTAGTAGTCCATGGTTACGTTCAAACGACCACCGAAGAACTGACCATCGATACCAACATCAAAGGTCTTCTTGGTCTCCCACTGCAAATCAGGGTTAGCATTTGAAGTAATAGCGAAAGTAGTAACCTGAGAACCATTGTAAATGGTGGTACCACTTGGGTTCATCAACTGCAGAGAGTTGTAAGCAGAGATAGCATCCTGGTTACCGGTAACACCGTAACCTGCACGCAGCTTCAAGTTATTTACATTAGGATTACCCTTCAGGAAACCCTCGTTGCTGATAATCCAAGCAACAGATGCTGATGGGAACCAACCCCACTTGTGGTTTGCACCCAGCTTAGAAGAACCATCGGCACGTACGTTAACAGTAGCGATGTAACGATCAGCGAACATGTAGTTCAAACGGGTCATGTAAGACATCAGCTTGTTGTTGCTGTAGCTTGAAGAAACATCACCCCAGTTCAGAACTGAACCAGCCTGCATGTTGTTGTAGCCAAAGTAGTTTGACTCAAAGTTCTTTGAGTATGACTGGTTGAAGAATGTGGTATAAGACTGTGCCTCTACCAAACCCAGAGCATCGATGTGGTGCTTACCCAGATCCTTGGTATAAGACAACTGGATGTTACCCATGATATCTGTACGGTTAGTGTTGTTGATCATAGCCTGACCGTGATCACCCTTAGCATACATGATATTGTTTGGATAGTAGCGCTTGTTCTGCAAAGCCAACTTGGTGTAAGAACCGAATGCACTCAGGTTCAAACCTTCAACGATAGTCCAAGTAGCCTTAGCGTGAGCGTTCAGAGTAGTTACATCATTCTGATTCTTGATGGTAGCATTACCTGCAGGGTTAGATGCGTTAACACCTGAGTCATTCTGCATATACTGACCAGTTACAGGATCTGGCTGATCTGAATAAGTAGGGATACAAGCGAAGATTGAGTTCCAAACCTGCTTGGTATCGAACAGACCATTACCATCGCGCTGAGAAGCCAACAGACCCATCTCGAACTTCAGTTTCTTGTTGAATGCAAACTGAGTAGCATCCATCTTAGCAGTGTAGTTCATCATATCAGAGTTCTGCTTCAACAGACCCTGGTTCTGGATAACACCGATAGAAGCACGCATGTTACCATTCTCGTTACCGGTGGTAAATGCGACGTTGTGGTTCTGAGAAATAGTAGCTGAACGGGTTACGATGTCATACCAGTTTGAACGGAAACCGGCATCAACAGCACCAGGAGTAGCAACATACTCCTCTGGAGTCAGCATGTCGATCTTCTTGTAGGTTGAACCAACACCGAACTGACCAGAGTAGTCAATTTTCGCAATACCGTTCTTACCCTTAGTAGTAGTAATAACGATTACACCGGCAGCACCACGAGAACCGTACTGAGCAGTCTCAGAAGCATCCTTCAGGATGGTCATGGTCTCGATATCGTTTGAAGACAGAGCCTGCATCATACGCATATCACCGAATACACCATCAATAATAACCAATGGATCGTTACCACCAGACAGAGAAGAAGTACCACGGATAGCAATAGATGTTGTAGCCATAGGGTCACCACCACCAGTACTGCTGATGTTAACACCGGCAACCTTACCCTTCAATGCATCAGCTGCACCCAGGACAACACCCTTGTTCATGTCTTCCTTCTTTACACGGTCAACAGCACCTGATACGGTACGCTTTGAACCGACAGCATAACCAACGACCATTACCTCGTCCAATGCCTGAGAATCCTCCTTCAAAGAAACATTGATAGTGGTCTGACCGTTTACGGCTACCTCTAAGTTGTTATAACCAACATAAGAGAAAACCAAAGTTGCGTTGCGAGCAACGCCCTGAATCTCGTAGTTTCCGTCGAAATCGGTAATTGTACCATTGGTAGTACCCTTAACGAGTACGTTAGCACCAATAATAGGCTCACCTGCTTCGTCTTTAACTACACCCTTAACTGTAAGCTGCGCAAAAGCAGTTACAGCCAGCAAGAAAGTTGCAACAAACGACAACAATCTTTTTCCTAATAGGCTTTTAGTCATAATAAGATTAGGTTTTAGAATCTTTTCCAAGAGGTTTAACTGTCTAAAACCCAAGTTTATGTGTCGTTTGTTGCAACCCTAAGTAACAAATTCGTAACCAAACTACATGAATTTCGGTATCAAATTTATAGCTTCTTCTTTTTTCTTATCCACAATCTTCGCATAGATTTGTGTAGTGATTATGCTCTTGTGCCCTAACAGCTTACTTACTGTATAGATGTCTGCTCCCAATGTCAGCATCATAGTGGCGTGCGTATGCCGGGCTACATGAAATGTGATATGTTTATTAACTCCGGCATTTATTGCCCATTTTAAGAGATGATGATTAATGCTTGTATCAGACCGTAATGGGAAAACCAGTTGCTCACTTCTTCTGTCTTGACCTCTCGGCAGCCACCTGATTGCTTCGTCTGATAATGGTAGCGTAAGTATCTCTTGTGTTTTTTGCATCCGGATGTGTAGTTGTGAAAGGCCAGGACCTAAGTCAAGCTCTTTCCATCTCAATTTCCGTATGTCACTGATTCGTAATCCGCACATGCAACTGAACAGGAACGCATGTTTCAGCATGGTGTCTTCACATTCCGTATTGATTAACCGCTGTATCTCATTCATATTTAAATGAGGACGTTCGGGCTGTATCATTCTTACGATTTTTCTCAAGTCAAAACCTAAGGTCGGATTCTGATTAATAATCCCTTCTTTATGTGCCCGATTAAGCACATTTCGTAGAATGGCATAATAGCAACCTATCGAGTTTGGACTTAGACTTTTCCTTACAATATCATTTCCTTTCTTCGGGTCATTATGACAAGTTTTAAGAAAAGTCACAAAATCAGTCAGGAACTGACGGTTAATATCTGAAAAAAGAATAGGGCTTCCCCTAAAATCCATCAGTTTGTTCTTTACATTTTGAATGGAACGGGTATAATTGTCCGATTGCACATCCCATTCATTCTTGCACAGATCATCCATATATTTCAGGATGTCATCCTTGCAGCGTTCCCGGCTGTGGAAACCGAAAGTGCCATTTTGCATTTCTACGATACGCTGGCTTTGGATGGCTTTAGCCAATGCCAGTGTCCTGGCGTTTTTCTCTTGATCTTCTTTGGTTTGTTCCGGAATCAGGTATAATTTAAGGAATTCGTAGGTGTGTTTTCCGCCCACATGATTGCCATTTCTGATAATGTCACCATTGTAATATTCCAGATAAATGGACTTATTTCCACCTTTAAGATTTCGGAATCGGATCTTTACGGGTTCCTTAGGCTTGATCTTCCTTTGGTACTTTTTCATATGAGTGTCATATTAGATGGTAATTTTGTTGCTCAAAAATACAATAAATTTGGATAAAATAGAAGTCTAAGGCCAAATAAATTTTGGCATAAAATTTTCAAACGGAATTTTCTTTTTGAAGTATCAATATGTTGAAATATAACAATATAATTGTGATATTTTGGATTTAAAAATGTGGACGATTCGTGTTTTCTGTTTTATAATTATGCTGTTTTGTGAGACTTAAATTAATGTCAATTATCAAGACAAAATATTACGATTATTTTCTTGCCTTCGATTGGCCATTCATGTGATTTTTCTCCATTTTTCTGTATTCATTTTAAGACTTTTGCGATGAAGTACCAAAGCAGTCCCAAATTCCCGAAAAATGTTCCAGATGCCTTTTCGGGTCATTTAGTTCCATTTTATGTTCTTTTGTTTCGGATTTGTCCATTTTTATGGGTAACTTCGCAAGCTGAAAGCCGATGGGGCTAAAAATAAGAAAATAAGTATGAAGAAAACATTGCAGGCCATTGCTACAAAATGGCAGGAATTAAGTCTCTTGTTGCGAATCTTTATTGGTTTAATAAGCGGTGCTGTTTTAGGATTAACATGTCCGCAACTCACAGGCATCAGCATTTTGGGCCAGTTGTTTGTCAGTGCGCTGAAAGCTGTTGCTCCGGTTTTGGTGGCCGTTCTGGTGGCTGCGTCCATTGCTAAGGCACAGGGTGGACTAGGTTCCCGCTTCCGTACGGTTATTGTTTTATACATGGTATCTACCATGTGTGCCGCATTTACTGCTGTAGCCGGTAGTTTCCTTTTCCCTGTAGAAATTACATTGGCAGATGCTGTCAATGACGAGGCACCTAGCGGTTTGGTGAACATCTTTACCGGCATTGCTACAAACATGGTGGCTAATCCGTTACAATCTATAGCTACGGCCAACTATATCGGAGTTCTGTTTTGGGCCATTGTGGTGGGCCTGGCTTTGAAGTTCCGTGCATCCGAGGCGACAATTAAGGTGATTGATGATTTTTCCGAGACTATATCGCTGGTGGTGAAGTGGGTGATTCAGTTTGCCCCATTCGGTATTTTGGGCTTGGTGTTCACCTCGGTATCTGAAAGTGGAATGGATATCTTTATTACCTATGGAAAGTTGGTGGCACTGCTGGTAGGCTGCATGCTGTTCTCTTGCCTGATTTTGAATCCTATCATTGTTGCAGCATGTATCCGAAAGAATCCTTATCCATTGGTATTCACTTGTTTGAAGGAGAGTGGCATCAATGCTTTCTTTACCCGCTCATCAGCTGCCAACATTCCGATTAATATGGCATTGTGCAAGAAATTGGGTGTGAATGAGGATTTCTATTCGGTAAGTATCCCATTGGGCGCTACGATTAATATGAACGGAGCAGCAGTGACCATTACCGTGATGACATTGGCAGTTTGCCACACTTTAGGTTTACAGGTCGATATCGTATCTGCACTGTTCCTTAGTGTTTTGGCCGCATTGGGTGCTTGCGGAACATCTGGAGTGGCAGGTGGTTCCTTGTTACTTATTCCAATGGCATGCTCCCTGTTTGGCATCAGTAATGGTGTGGCCATGCAGGCTGTGGCTGTCGGTTTTATCATCAGTGTTATCCAGGATTCATTGGAGACAGCTATCAATTCCAGCGGTGATGCCATATTCACGGCCACTGCCGATTTGATAGACAAGAAAAAGGCATAATGAAAAGATATCATCTATAGATAGGCTCGTTTTTTCCGAAAAACGGGCCTTTATTTATAAATAATGTGTAAATTTGCTGCGTTATATTGACCGAATCTTATAAACGCATCATTATGTATAGTAAAATTACTGGCCTGCTATTGTTGGCAGGAGCATTTACATGCTTTCCAGTAGGGGGGAACGCACAGGTTATTTATAAAAATAGTGCATACCAATGGAAAGCAAACGAATTTGTTCAGGGGAAGTTTAAGGCTAAAGCCTTATCTCCAACTGAAATGATTTCCAATTACAAACCCAACGAGAATGCTCAGATCAAGGGAATGCCCGAGATGCCGGGTGTCATCGACCGTGAACATTGGGTATTGAAGCAGGATATCAGCAAACTGCCACATTATCAGGCAGACAATGTGCTGGAGAATGCCATCTACAACATGACTTTGGAGGAGAGCATTCTGGCCGTGGAGCCGGATAACACCTTCCGTACCGGAGTGTTCTGGGGTGGTGTATGGACCCGTGATGTCAGCTATAGTATCCTGCATGCATTAGCTCAGTTGAATCCTGAGGTGTCCATGACTTCCTTGCTGGCAAAGGTGAATAACAACAACCGTATCATTCAGGATACCGGAACTGGAGGTGCATGGCCTTGCAGTACCGATCGCACCACATGGATTTTGGCTGCATGGGAATGTTATAAAGTAACCGGCGATAAGGAGTTCCTGGACCGTATCTATCCCGTAATCCGGAATACCATCGAGGACGACCGTGTAGTTGCCTTCGATCCTAAGACTCAGCTGATGAAGGGTGAAACTTCATATCTGGATTGGCGTGAGCAGGAATATCCGGTTTGGGCTCAGCCAGCCGATATCTACAACAGCGAGACATTGGGAACCAATGCGGTTCACTGCCAGACCATTCATATCCTGGCCGAAATCTGTAAGTTGAAAGGACAGCCAGAATTGGCTAAGAAATACCAGTCATGGTCTGATCAGATTAAGGAAGGAATCAACAAGCATTTGTGGATGGCAGATAAGGGATATTACGGCATTTACCTGTATGGCCGTAATCATTTGATGCTTCATCCTCAGATGGAGACACTGGGCGAGGCGTTTACCATTATGTTCGGCATTGCTGACGATGCCCGTGCCAAGCAGATTGTCCAAAGTGTTGAGCACGAGGCTTTTGGAACCCCTATGATGTATCCTAACCTGAAGGATCAGTATCCTTATCATAACGACAGCATGTGGCCATTTGTACAGGGTTATTGGATGAAGGCAGTAGCTCAGACCGGCAATGAGCAGGCGCTGTTGCATTCCATTTCATCCATTTACCGTACTGCTGCCATGTTCCTCACCAACCAGGAGAATATGGTGATTTACAATGGTGACTATAAGGGTTTGCCTATCAACTCTCCACGCCAGTTGTGGAGTGTGGCTGCCGATGCAGCCATTGTTCCTAATATCTATTTCGGCATCAATTATGAGGTGGATGGCATCCGTTTCGCTCCGTTTGTACCTAAGGCATTGAAGGGCAACCGCCACTTGAGCAATTTCAAGTACCGTCAGGCTGTTCTGGATATGACTATCAGCGGTTTCGGTAATCATTTGAAGTCCTTTAAGTTGGATGGGGTAGAGACCAATCCGTTCTTTGCAGCCAATCTGACAGGTGAGCATACTATTGTCATGGAGCTGGATAATGTTCAGCCTGCACCGATGAATGTGCAGATGGTGGAGAATGCTTACATGCCATTGACTCCAAAGGCTAAGCTGAGTGGTAATCAGTTGAGCTGGGATGCCGTGGAGACTGCTAAGGAATACATCATTTTGAAGGACGGCAAGGAGAATAGCCGCACTACTGCTCTGAATGCTGCGGTTTCTGCTGATGGCGAATATGCTGTTGTGGCAGTAGATGCTCAGGGCTACCGTTCTTACATGAGCGAGCCTTTGAACAAATACAGCAATGTGCTGACTTATGAGGTGGAGGACTATGCCATGCCTTTCAATCCTGCTCGCAAGCAGGTTAAGGAAAGTCAGGGAACGGGTAGCGGATTGCCATCTGAAGGCCACGCACGTTCCGAGGTTCCTACACTTGAGGGTGTGAATAT
>JAZQPA010000066.1:0-4562 GCA_045628125.1 Bacteroidaceae bacterium | reverse complement strand
ATCCAGATCATCGCTGAACTTAACGCCGTGACCTGCCAGAACATTGCTGGCACCGCTTACCGATGAACTGCCACCGTTTCCATGTTTGGTTACCTTATATCCTGCGCCGGCCACTACAAAGGCAGAGCAGGTCGAAATATTGAAGGTGTTTTTGCCGTCGCCGCCTGTACCTACTATATCCAGTGTGTTATACTCGCTGAAATCCATGTACTTGCCGGTCTCCAGCAAGCCCTGTCTGAAACCTAACAGCTCATCCACGGTGGCACCGCGTGTCTGGATGGCCATCAGCAGGGCTGCAATCTGCTGAACGTTATACTGCTCCTGAACAATGTTGAGCATAATCTGGTGAGTATCCTCCTGTTTCAAGGTCTCACCGGCTATCAGTTTTAAAAGATATTGTTTCATATATAGATTCTGTGTTTAGTTGTGGTTTAACCAGTTCTGTAAAATTGTACGTCCATCCTTGGTCAGTACGGATTCCGGATGGTACTGAATACCGCGAATGTCATATTCCTTGTGTCGGAGAGACATGATGAATCCCTCGTCCGATACCGATGTTACTTCCAGGCATGCAGGAAAATCTTTCAGGTCCACTACCCATGAATGGTATCTGCCCACTTCAATCTGCTCAGGCAGTCCCTCAAAGATATAATCCTCCACGGTACGGGTGGTAGGGGTAGCTACGCCGTGATACACCTCACTCAGATTGGTCAGCTGTCCGCCAAAGCTTTCGCCAATGGCCTGATGTCCCAGACAAACACCTAAGATAGGCTTTTTGCCCGCATAGGCCTTGATTACATCCAGTAGCAGACCAGCTTCACTCGGAATACCCGGGCCTGGAGACAAAACAATCTTGTCGAAGACCTCCAGTTGGTCCAAGGTAAATTTATCGTTTCTGTAAACAGTCACTTCTGCTCCCAGCTCCTTGATCAGGTGGCTCAGGTTATAGGTGAAACTGTCGTAGTTGTCTATGATTACGATGTGCATAACTCAGATATTTAGTTCATCACTTCGGCGTTGCAGATGGCTTTCCGCAATGCGCCCAACTTATTGTTCACCTCCTGCAGTTCGTATTCCACATCACTCTTGGCTACTATACCGCCGCCAGCCTGGAACCATAATTCATTGTTACGGCTCACAAAGGTACGTATGGTAATCGCCTGGTTGAGGCTCTTGTCAAATCCGATGAATCCGATGCAACCGCCATAGGCACCACGGTTGTGTGGCTCATATTCGCTGATCAGCTGCATGGCACGCACCTTTGGCGCACCGCTCAGGGTGCCGGCAGGGAAAGTGTCGATGAATGCCTTGATAGGATCTGCACCCTCGTCCAGATCACCGCATACACGGCTCACCAGATGAATCACGTGGCTGTAGAACTGCATATCCTTGTAAAACTCCACATGCACGTTATGGCAACTGCGGCTCAGGTCATTGCGGGCCAGATCCACCAGCATCACATGCTCAGCGTTTTCCTTAGGGTCGTTACGCAGATATTCTGCATTCTTTCGGTCCTGTTCGGTATTGCCTGTACGTTTGGTGGTTCCGGCAATAGGGTCAATGTAGGCTTTGTACATTCCGTTTTCCTCTCGGGTAATCCTGCAGTGAGTCTCAGGACTTGAACCGAAGATGCGGAAACCGCCAAAATCAAAGTAGAACAGGTAGGGACTAGGGTTGATGCTGCGCAGGGCACGGTACAACTTAAAGTCATCACCCTCGTAGCGTTGCTTGAAGCGTCTCGACAATACAATCTGGAACACATCGCCTCTCATGCAGTGTGCTATGCCCTTACGGATATTCTCCTTATGCTCCTCGTCGGTCAGCGTACTCCAGAAGTCGCCTACCGGGTGAAAATCGTAGGTGCGCACAGCCCAGGTATTGATATCTTTTTCCAGTTGGTCAATGTCATCTTCCTCGCCCTCTTCCAGCAGCTCTATCAGCACCATCTGGTTGCGGAAGTGGTCAAACACAATCACATCCTTGTACAGGATATACAGCAGGTCGGGTGCATCATTTTCCTTCTGAGTCTCATCTTTAACCTCAATATCCTCAAAGTAGCGCACGGCATTAAACGAGGTATACCCGAAAAGACCGCAATATTGGCAGTTCTCTCCCTGAATGTCAAATGTTTCCAGAAAATCGTTGATAGCCTGTGCCGAGCCATATTCTGCCGATACCGGGCGCTGAGTCTGCTCTCCGTTAGGAAATTTGGCTACCGCCATGCCATGCTCGATGGCAATGCTGCCTATGGGATGCACACCGATGAACGACCGTGCATTATCTCCGCCATGATAATCCGAACATTCCATCAGGGCACTCTGAGGATAAGCGTCACGCACCTTCAGGTACACCGATACAGGGGTATTCAGGTCGGCTAGGATGAACTTCGATGCAGTATGGTATTTGAATGTTTTCATTTTATTTTGAATTTGTCATTCTGAGCGAAGCGAAGCGCTCGAGCTCTGCTCGCTTGCGTAACAAAGTGGAGCAAGAATCTTTTCTCGCGAGGTAAGATCCTTCGGGTGCTTTGCACCTCTCAGGATGACATGTTTTATTAAATATGCTTCAGGTAGGTGCTAAGATCCTTGTCTCCACGTCCGCTCACAGTCAGTACCACCACATCATCAGGCTGGAACTGCATATGTTTCAGTGCACCCAGGGCATGAGCCGATTCCAGGGCAGGGATGATACCCTCCAGACGGGTCAGCTCGAATGCAGCATCCAGTACCTCGTCGTCGTTGATGGCAATCACCTTGGCACGGCCGGTAGCATGCAGGTTGCAGTGCAGTGGTCCTGTGCCCGGATAATCCAGGCCGGCACTGATGCTGTAAGGCTCAATAATCTGTCCGTCCTCGGTCTGCATCAGCTTGATGCGGCTACCGTGCAGGATTCCCACGGTGCCAATCTGCATACTTGCAGCAGTCATAGGAGTATCCATGCCTAAGCCGCCAGCTTCTGCCAATACAATTTTTACGCGCTCATCATTCAGGTAATGGTAGATGGTACCTGCAGCGTTACTTCCGCCTCCTACACAGGCCATCAGATAATCCGGATAGTCACGGCCTATCTTCTCCTGCAACTGCCATTTGATCTCCTCAGAGATAACACTTTGCAGGCGGGCCACCATATCAGGATATGGGTGAGGGCCCACGGTAGAGCCTATAATATAAAAGGTGTCGGCAGGATGGCAGCACCAGTCGCGGATAGCCTCGTTGGTGGCATCCTTCAAGGTCATGTTGCCGCTGGTAACCGGATGAACCTCGGCACCCAGCATACGCATACGCTGAACATTCACGTGCTGACGCTCCACATCGGTAGCACCCATGTACACCACGCAAGGCAGGTTCATCAGGGCACAGGCGGTAGCAGTAGCCACACCATGCTGTCCGGCACCGGTCTCCGCAATGATGCGTGTCTTACCCATTTTCTTGGCCAGCAGAATCTGACCTAAAGCATTGTTGATTTTGTGCGCACCTGTATGGTTCAGGTCTTCGCGCTTCAGGTACATCTGGCAACCGTACTTCTCGCTCATGCGTCGGGCGTAGTACAGAGGCGATGGACGTCCCACATAATCGCGAAGCAAGGTGTGCAGTTCCTCCTTGAATTCCTGGCTTTCCAGAATAGGCAGGTAAGCCTTTTTCAGGTCCTCTACGGTCTTGTACAGAATCTCGGGGATATATGCTCCGCCAAATTCGCCATAGAAACCATCTTCGTTAACATTGTAGTCTTTCATCTTATTTTTGTATTGTTCAAATTTTCAAATAGGGTAGAGGTATGTATCAAAAAAAAAGACCTGCCGTAAGTCCGACAGGTCCTTTCATTATCTCTTCTTGAATCAGGTACACAGGTTCTCGGCTTACCACTTTTTAAGTTGTAAGCTACGCCACCAACATGTATTCAGATTACAATTCATAGTCATTTCTTCTATTACGCTTGCAAAAATATCACAAATTCCTTAAACTGCCAAACAAATGGTCAGAAATATTATCAATTCTACGTTCTTTAGTATTTAAATGGAGATTCAAAGTCCTTCAGCCGTGGGTGGTTGGCATCCTTGGCACTCAGAATAACGCGATCGGCAGGAACCATCCAGTCGATGGCCAGGTCTGGGTCATCCCAGGCAATGGCCCCCTCGCTCTGAGGCGCATAGAACTCATCGCACTTGTACTGGAAGATCACCTCTTCCGACAGTACGCTGAAACCGTGGGCAAAACCCTTAGGAATGAAAAATTGTGTATGATTGTCCTCGGTCAGGATGCAACTGACATGCTGGCCATAAGTAGGAGAGCCCTTGCGGATATCCACAGCCACGTCCAGTACGGCACCCTTCACCACGCGCACCAGTTTGCTCTGGGTAAAAGGAGGCTTCTGGAAATGCAGGCCTCTCAGTACGCCGTAGCTTGACTTGCTTTCGTTGTCCTGAACAAATACGGTTTTTGACACTTTTTCATCGAACTCACGCTGTGAGAAGGACTCGAAGAAATATCCTCTTGCATCGTTAAATATGCGTGGTTCAATGATAACCACACCGTCGATTTTAGTTTTCTTTACCTCCATAAGCT
>JAZQPA010000065.1:0-3405 GCA_045628125.1 Bacteroidaceae bacterium | reverse complement strand
CCAACCCCTTGGCCCACAGAACGACATGGCTACGATCCGACTTGGTCATCAAAGATTCGCTCGTCCACACTGCCCCAGAAAGCCAGCAGCCAATCGGTGACATTCTGTAAATTGGTAATATTCTCAGTCTCCTTCTCCTTGTTTTCCTTCAGCAGCACCAGCGACATCTGAATGTAGCTCAGGGTCTCGCTGATGATTTCGTCTCGCAGCAGAATGGCATTGTCATTGGCCGATGTCATGCTGGAGAATACCGAGCAAGGGTTCTTCTCGTCATACAGGAAACCCAGACGGAACGAACGCTCATCCTGGTAAGGATTGGCGATATCCAGATGCTGATAGTATTCGGCATACTCCTCGGGCTTGCCGTCAATCATCTTATCGTAATAGCGTCGCAACAGATGCAACTCCAAATAAACACGCTCGGTGTATCTTCCCAGCCAGAACAGGCTGTTGGCCTTTCCGGCCGATATTGCTTTTAATGTCATGATTCGTTTGCTAATAGATTATTCACTCATTACCCAAGTATCCTTGAAACCGCCACCCTGTGATGAATTCACCACAAACGAGTTAGGGTTACGTGAGAATCGGGTCAGTCCACTCTTCCACACCTTGGTTTCCTTGCCACTGATTACAAAGGCACGAAGGTCGGCCTTACGCTCTACCTTCTCCTCACCTTCCAAAATCTCCAGGTCCTTAAAGTCAATCACTTCCTGAGCAATCCAACGGCGAGGCTCACTGATAATCAACTGCTTCAGTTCTTCCAGTTTCTCAGGTGTCAGGTCACGTCCAAACACCACGCCATAACCGCCAGCCTCGCTTACATCCTTAATGACCAGTTTGGCAATATTGGCCAAAATGTAGTCATAGTCCTCCTGATAATAAGGCAGATAGGTTGGTGCATTGTGCAGGATAGGCTCTTCGTTCAGGTAATACTTCACCATCTTAGGAACGAAATAATAGATACCCTTATCATCGGCCACACCATTACCCAAACCGTTGATTACCGCCACATTACCTTTCTTATAGGCCTGCATCAGGTTAGGAATGCCCAACAGGGAACTAGGCTCGAATACCATAGGATCCAGATACTCGTCACTTACACGGCGGTAGATGCTGCCCACACGCTGCTTTTCCTTATACAGGCCGATGAAATACACCTTATCATCCTCTACAATCAGGTCGCCGGGAAATGCCAGTGTGGCACCGGTCTTTTCGGCCAGATAGGAATGTTCAAAGAAAGCTGAATTGTAACGTCCCGGGGTAAGGATGACATTAATGCCGCGGCCATCGTTCATGTAATCCATCATCTCACGCAACAGGTCGCTGTAATTTCGGTTGTCTGCCACAGCAGCCTCGGCAAAGGTCTCAGGTGAAACCTTTCGGCAGATGTTACGTGCAATCATCGGGTACGATGCACCGGAAGGAATACGCAGGTTGTCCTCCAGAATAAACCACTTACCGTCCTTGGCCTGTACCAAATCAATTCCGGAAATGTGTGAGTATACCTTATGAATAGGTGTTATTCCCTCGCACTCCGGCATATACCCCTTTGATGAATACACAAACTCCTCAGGAACCACTCCATCCTTAATGATGTTCTTGTCGTGATAAATGTCATAAAGGAATGCATTCAGTGCGTCCACTCGCTGTATCAGTCCCTTCTCCAATTCATCCCAATCGGATTTGGAGATGACACGAGGAATGGAATCGAACGGAAACAACTGTTCGTTGAATACACCATTCTTATAAACGCCAAAACGCACACCAAACCGTTCCATCCACTGGTTCACGGTATCTCTACTCTCTACTAATGCCTTCATAAAAACGCTATTCTTTTTACTATATGTCACAAATCTCGTGCAAAGTTAATCAAAATGACATTATAATCACATACAAACAGAACACAATGTTATTATTATCCACCTACAACTTATAATATGATAGCAATGCAGCCATATCGCTTACAATATGAAAGCATAACCACCCATACAACATACAAACTGTAAGCAAGAGCGTTTTCCATATATCATATTGCACGATAAAATTGAATTTTTAATATCATTCTGCTTACCTTTGCGAAGGTTTTCATAACAAAAGGTAAATATAACAGTAATTATGGTAAAAAAACGTTGGATTTTCCTAATGACCGTCATGGTCATCTTTGCGATTTGGGGAAGTTGTGGATCATTTCATTCCGATGCGTGTCAGTGCCAAGTCCGAGAAGATTGGTCTGGACATCTCGCAGCATGACGAGCATTACGGTCTGGCTCATGTGGGTGAGCGCGAGATAGCCGAGTATGCAGAGTACGAGCTGGAGAAAAAATCGAAGTAAAATTTGCGGAAATAAAAACAAAGTGCTACTTTTGCAGTACAATTATTGACAATTTGATAAAATGAACGTAATATTGCATACCTGTTGTTGCCGTACCAATAGTGAAAACCATTGGTCAGTCCGGTGTGCATGCTAACGTAAGAATGTATAACTGATAAGGGCTCTCCAATGTTTCTTGGAGGGCCCTTTATTTATGAACTAAATAGTATAAGAAATGATTTACAAGAATCTGACAGACCTGATTGGTCGCACTCCTTTACTGGAGCTGAATGGTTTTGAAGGACAGAAAGCAAGACTGGTGGTTAAGTTGGAATGCTTCAATCCCGGAGGAAGCGCCAAGGACCGTGTGGCCTTGTCAATGATAGAGGACGCAGAGCGTAAGGGCATATTAGCACCTGGGGCCACCATCATCGAGCCCACCAGCGGCAATACCGGTGTGGGACTGGCCTGGGTGGGTGTAGCCAAAGGCTACCGTACCATCCTGACCATGCCCGACACCATGAGCATGGAACGCAGGAACCTGCTGAAAGCATACGGTGCCGAACTGGAACTGACCCCGGGCGCTGAAGGCATGAAGGGTGCCATTGCCCGTGCCGAGGAACTGAAAGCCTCCATTCCAGGTGCTGTAATTTTGGGTCAGTTTGTCAATCCCGCCAATCCGGACGCCCATTTCCGTACCACAGGCGAGGAAATCTGGCAGGACACCGAGGGACAGGTGGATATCTTTGTAGCCGGTGTGGGTACAGGCGGTACGGTAAGCGGTACCGGCAAAGCCTTGAAGGCACACAATCCAGCCATCCGTGTGGTGGGAATGGAACCAGCCAGTTCACCCGTCTTAACCACAGGTGTGGCCGGAAAGCATAGGATTCAGGGCATAGGTGCCGGCTTTGTACCTCAGACCTATCTGTCTGAATATGTGGATGAAGTGGTAACCGCCACCGACGAGGAGGCATTCGAGGCCACCCGTCAGCTGGCCAAGGAAAAAGGATTACTGGTGGGCATCTCATCAGGTGGTGCTTTCTCGGCAGCATTGAAACTGGCCCGGAAGCCTGAGAATGAAGGTAAGATGATTG
>JAZQPA010000064.1:0-3318 GCA_045628125.1 Bacteroidaceae bacterium | reverse complement strand
GTTAAAACGCTGAGAGTATATACTCTCAGCGTTTTAACTTGGATCCACATCAAAATACAAAACCAACTGACGGTCTTCGGACATGTAAGCCCTTTGCAGTTCCTTTAAATACTGCTGTAGGACCCGCAATTGAGCCTTTGGCTCAACCTTCAGCACCACCTTTCGGATAAAGAACTGCTGCACCCGGGCCACTGCCGGACGGTCTGGCCCTAACACCCGTTGCTCCCCCAATGCCTGTCGCATCTGACTGGCCAACCGATTAGCGGCATACTGCACCGCTTCCTCCTTGCGGTGTTTCAGATACACATAAATCATACGATAGAAAGGGGGATAGCGGAACTGTTTGCGTTCAGCCACCTGGGTATCGTACAATGCTGTATAATCATTGTGAACCACCTGGTTGATAACCGGCAGTTGCACACTTCTTGTCTGCAGGATTACCTTTCCGCGCTTACCGTGTCGTCCAGCCCTGCCAGCCACCTGAGCCATCATCTGGAAGGCACGTTCATAGCTTCTGAAATCCGGATAGTTCAGCATCATATCCGCATCCAGGATACCCACCACACTCACGCGGTCAAAATCCAGACCTTTGGTCACCATCTGCGTACCTATCAGAATATCCGTCTTTCCAGACTGGAAGTCACCGATAATGCGTTCATAGGCACTTCGGCTTCGTGTTGTATCCAGATCCATACGGGCGATGCGCACCTCAGGGAACAACTGCTGAATCAAGTTCTCGATACGTTCCGTACCATAGCCTCTGTTCACAATATTCTCTTCCTCACACGAAGGACATTTGGAAGGCAACTGATACGTATAACCGCAATAATGGCAAGTCAGCAGATTCATTCCCCGGTGGAAAGTCAGACTCACGTCGCAATTCTGGCATCGGGGCACCCAACCGCAGGTCTTGCATTCCACCATCGGAGCAAATCCACGTCGGTTCTGGAACAGGATAATCTGCTCCTTATTCTCCAGAGCCTGTTGGATATGGCTCAGCAGCACATGACTGAACGGACCGTTCATACGTTTCTGTTTACGCTGTTCCGTCAGGTCCACCACCTGAATCTCAGGCAGTTCCAATCCCGCATAGCGCTCCGTCAGGGGCACATAGGCATATTTGCCCGATATGGAATGATAATAACTCTCCAGACTAGGTGTAGCCGTACCCAAAAGGGTCTTAGCACCCGCCTGAGCCGCCAGCATCAGGGCTGCACTACGGGCATGATAACGTGGGGCCGGATCCTGCTGCTTATAGCTTGTTTCATGCTCCTCATCTATAATAACCAAGCCCAAACGCTGGAACGGCAGGAATACACTGCTACGCACGCCCAATATCACATCATACGGTTTGTCGGATAGCTGTTTTTGCCATATCTCCACACGCGTAGAATCGGGGTATTTGGAATGATACACTCCAATCTTATCCCCAAACACAGCAGACAGACGTTCTGTAATCTGAGTGGTCAAGGCTATTTCCGGCAACAGATACAGCACCTGTTTACCCGCTTTCAGAACCTGCTGAATCAGGTGGATGTATATCTCCGTCTTTCCACTACTTGTCACACCATGCAGCAGACATACATCCTGACGGGAGAAAGCATTCAGGATGCGGTTCATGGCCTGCGACTGAGCCTTATTTAACTCCTTATTATATATAGCGGCCTGACTCTTATTTTTCTGCAATCGGCCAATCTCCACCTCATACAGTTCCAGGATACGCTTATCCAACAGAGCCTTTATCGCTCCCGATGGTGCCGACGACGCCTCTTGCAGTTCCTTTCGGGTAACTACCCCCCTTGTCATTTGATCAGCTCCCCCAATTGTCATCCTGAGCGTAGCGAAGGATCTTTCCTGGCTAGTGGTGTTACTTGACAATAGGCCCGATAATTCCAGATATCGAACTAAAATTTCCTTTTGTTTCGGAGCCCTCTTCAGTCCATCCAGCCACAAATGCACCTGTCGTTCAAAAACCCCACTCTTCAGCAGTTCTTCTTCCTGGAACAATCGTACCCGCACCTCAGTACGAGGTGTAAACGCCTTATGTAAATCCTCCTCCAAAGATGATTTACTGTCACTCTCCGGCTTAAGACCTGAGGGTACAGCCGCCTTATACACATCACCCAAGGCACACAGATAGTAATCCGTAATCCACTGCCATAGCTTCATCTGTTGGGGCAACAGAATCGGATGCTGGTCCAGCACATCCATAATGGGTTTAACAGAACACCCTTCAGGCTGTTCCTCATGAAGACGTAAGATGATACCCGTATAAATCTTTTTCTTACCAAAAGGTATAAGCACACGAAATCCCACTGCTACCTGCTGCTCTAACCTATCGGGAACCGAATAGGTATAAGCCTGCGCAAGAGGCAGTGGGAGTATGATATCTGCAAATTTCATTCAAATCTTCAAAACATAACATTTGCAAAGGTAATTAAGATTACACAATCAAACAAATAATGAAATAAAAAAAGGCGTTCCGTAGTGGAACGCCTTTTTTTATTTATTTGGAGTAAGTAAAATTACTTGCACTCGATAACGGTTACGCGAGACAGCTTGTCCTTACCAAAGAACAATGGATCAACGCCACCCTTAGATACGATCTCCAACTGAGAAGCGCTAACACCCTCAGCGATCAGAGCGTCGTAAACAACCTTAGCACGCTGCTCAGACAACTTCTGGTTCAGAGCTGCAGAACCAGTTGCCTTATCAGCAGAACCAGCTACCTGGTACTTAGCACCAGCTGGGCTCTTCTTGATAGCGTCAGCGATCAACTTAATGTTAACCTTACCCTCGTCGCTCAAATCGGTCTTACCAATCTTGAAGAATACTGCAGCAGCTGCAACAGCCTTGCTAGGAGCCTCAACCTTAACCTCCTTAACAACTTCCTTGATAACCTCCTTTGGAACCTCGCGGATAACTTCCTTCTCGATTACGCGGTCAGCAACCTTCTTGAAGTTCTTACCACCGAAGGTATAGGTTGCACCAACAGTCAGACGACCAGTGGTCTCAGCCTTGCGGCACAGAGAAGCATCACCGAAGATAGATGGAGTAACACCTACGCGACCCTCTACGTTGATAGCCCACTTCTCATTTACATTGAAGCCCAAACCCAAACCAGCGGTAGCACCTACGCGTACTTTAAAGTCATCATTAGCCTTTACAATCAATTGATTTGCAGCATCGCTATCACCAGTGAATACGGTACCCTTGCTTCCGAAGTTAACGGTAGGACCAGCGAATGCATATACGTCAACAGCACGCAGAACGTTCTTGTTGCCGAACAGGCTGTTCAAGTTCAGGATAGCGTCGAAG
>JAZQPA010000063.1:0-8249 GCA_045628125.1 Bacteroidaceae bacterium | reverse complement strand
CAGGATGGCAGGGGGGAGGCTCAGGATGACAGGGGGCTCCGCTCGGAATGACAATGGGGCGCTTAGAGAATGACGGAGGGATTACTCCTCTCTCATCGCATCAACGGGTTTGATGCTCATGGCACGGAGGGTTGGTCCTGTGCCTGCCAATACCCCCAATACACTGAGTAGGAGTGTGGCACCTACAGCTGTCCAGAATGGAACCTGGAAATTGCTCCCCACAAATGGCCCTGTGGCATTGTTCTCCAATAGAGCCAAAACTCCTACAGCGCAGCAGATTCCGGTCATGCCGGCTATCAGGGTTAGCACCAGACTCTCGCTCATGGTCTGTACCAGGATATCCTGCGGAGTGGCACCGATGGCCCGGCGGATACCTATCTCGCTGGTGCGTTCACGCACCGTCACCATCATGATGTTGCTCACTCCTATGGCACCTGCGGTAAGTGTGCCCAAGCCTATCATCCATATCAGAATGCTGATGCCCTTGAACAGGCTGTCCACCATCTGGAAGATGGCCTCTGCGTTAATTTTCTGTACGGCTTTGGTGTCATCGGGATGAATCTTGTGTATCCGTTTCATGGTCTCGGCAATCTTTTCCTGTACCTGACTTACCGTATAGCCGTCTTTTACCGTGTATGCTATCAGATCCACATCATTCTGCCTGTTGTAAATGGTCTGCAGGGTGCGGTAGGGCAGGTAGATGGTTCTTGGAGCGCTGCCGCCTATGCTGATTCCGCCCCGGTCTTTATCGTTTACACCCACAATCTGGTACTGCACGCCATCCACCTTGATGAACTTGCCTAAGGGTGAGATGCTGTCGGGAAACAGGTCGGTTTTGATTCTCTTACCGATGATGCACACTTTCCGGCGCTGATGGTCATCGGCATCGTTCAGTAAACGGCCTTCCAGAATGGGAATCTGCTCAATCTTGTTGTATTCCTCGGTGAATGTCTTTACGGTGGCATTGTTCGACTTCTTGTCCTGATAGGTGGCTGTGGCATTGGCTCCAAAGGTAACGGGAGCAATGACATCCACTTCCTCAATCAGGTTCTTGAGGTGCTGCAGATCGTCCAGATTGATGCTCCAGGAGCGGCCCGTCTGGTATCCGGCATAGGGCTCGCTGGTACGGTCGGCCACTATGAAGCCCGAGTTGGAGGCAAATCCGGCAAAGGTCTTTCCCAATGCCAGCTGCAGTCCCTGTCCGCCACCCATGAGTATCATCAGCATAAAAATGCCCCAAAAGATACCAAAGGCCGTCAAGAAGGTCCGGGCTTTATTGCGGGCCAGAGAATCCATGATCTCTCCCCATTGGTCTCTGTCTATTCTCATATTTTATCTTCGGTTTAACGGGCTTGTAACGCCTCTATCGGTTTAATCTTTGTGGCTTTCTGTGCCGGGATAAATCCCGCTATGGCACCGGCAATAATCATCACCAGGGTGGCCTCGATGCAGATATCCATACCTACGGTAGGGTCTTGGAAATATTCTATCTGAACCTCTCCTACATCCAGGGTGGAACTGCCTATGGCCTGGTTCATGTACTCGCAGAACAGAATGCCGGCCACCATGCCCAGATAGCCGAAGAGGGTGGTGATGCTGACACTTTCCAGAATGACCATCAGGTGAATGTGCCAGGAGCGTGCACCCAGTGCCTTGCGGATACCGAATTCGTGTGTGCGTTCGCGCACGGCTATCAACATGATGTTGCTCACTCCGGTAATACCGCTCAGCAAGGTAAGTATGCCCAGAAACCAGAATGCACTGCGGATGGCTCCAAAGGCTTCGTCGATGGTCTCGGCCTGAGCACCTCCTCCGGTAATCCATACAGCTCTCTGGTCTTCGGGTGAGAAGGTGTGCTTGATGGCCAAAGCGGTGCGCAGCATCTTTTCAAACGGCTCGAAAGCAATGTTGTTTTCCAACCCCTGGCTCTTAAAAAGAATACCGTCGGCCTTGTTGCCCAACTGATAGATAAGGCGCAGGGTGGTTTGCGGTACGAACACGGTTTCGGCATACTGGCTGGTATTGTCGCGCACGTACAGCACACCTACTATCTGGTACATGCTGCCGTCTATCTTCAGGTAGTGTGAGGTAACCTTCTCATTCTTTCCAAACAAGCGTTCGGCTAACGGCTGGGCGATGACTGCCACACGGCGTTTTTCGCTCAGGTCCAACGGGTTCAGCAATCGGCCTTCTACAGCCTTGTCGCCATTACTCTCAAAAAGGTAGGGTGTACCGCCTTTCAGATTGGTGCTCAGTGTCTTGTTGTTGTCGGCAGTAACGGTTACGCTCTTGTTGAACTCGGTATGGTAGCTGAGCAGATGCCGGCTGTCCATTGCCAAAGCCATATCTCCGTCGGATTCATCCAACTGAATCTGTCTTCCTTCCTCATATCCTCCGTATGGGGTGGAAGTCCAACCCGGATCAATGCTTACAGCATCCAGGGCCATGCTCATCGTATTGTTTTCCAAGGTGTGGATGATGCCGTTTCCTGCGCCCAGAAGCACAATCAGCAGAAAGATGCCGCTGGTAACCGCAAATCCTGTGGCTGCCGATCGCATCTTGTTTCTCGAAATGGCATCCTTTACCTCGAACCATAAATCAAGTATCATGGCGTGGTATTTATCGTTCTGTATTTGTGTTTACTATCTCGATGTTCTCAATCTGTCCGTCCTTGATGTGGACGATTTTCTGTGCCCGGTGAGCCACATCGCTTTCGTGGGTTACCATAACGATGGTCATGCCCTGACGGTGCAGTTCGTTCAGCAGATCCATCACCTCGATGGTGGTCTTGCTGTCCAGTGCTCCGGTTGGCTCGTCGGCCAGGATGATGCTGGGGTGGGTGATGAGGGCACGGGCAATGGCCACACGCTGTTTCTGGCCGCCCGACATCTCGTTGGGGTAATGGTGTGCCCAGTCCTTCAAACCTACCTTATCCAGATATTCCAAAGCCATCTGATTGCGTTTCTTGCGGCCCACTCCCTGGTAGAACAGTGGCAAGGCCACATTTTCCTGCGCATCCTTGAAGGATATCAGGTTGAACGACTGGAACACAAAGCCAATCAGGTGATTCCGGTAATAGGCACCCTTGTTCTCGCTCAGGTTCTTGATGAGTGTACCGTCCAGAATGTATTCCCCCTCGTCGTAGTTATCCAGAATGCCCAGAATGTTCAGCAGGGTGGATTTGCCCGAACCCGATGCGCCCATGATGGCTACAAATTCGCCTTTCTCGATGTGCAGGTCAATGCCTTTGAGCACATGCAGCGGCTGTTTGCCCTGGTATGTCTTGTTGATGTTAGTCAGATGTATCATGTTTTATTTTTTGTGCAAAGTTAGTCTTGGATTAGAATGTCCCTTTTGTATATTTGGGACATTCTTACCTTTTAGACGTATTATGAAAGAAAAAAGTTGCGGGTTAGCGGCTGAATTTCTTGTACAGTGCCTCTATTTCTGACATCGGAATATCCAGTGTCTTCATCTTTTGGAACAGCTCGGGCAGTTCTTCATCCAGAAAGACTTTTTTACGTAAGTCCTTAATCAATGCTTGGGCTCCTTTGGCTACGAAATAGCCGATTCCACGTTTGTTGTAGATAATCTCACTCTGTTGCAGATAGTCGTAGCTGCGCACCACGGTGTTGGCATTCACCTCCACCTGTGCAGCATATTCTCTGACCGATGGTATGCGCTCTTCCTCCGGGTATTGACCCGTCAGAATCTCGTCGCACAGGCGGTCTGCTATCTGCAGGTATATCGCTTTATTTTCCTTAAAATTCATACCATTTGTTTTTAGTGTCAATGACTTGACGGTTTACAAACTTGCGGTGTCCCAACCAGATGAAGAATGCACTCAGAACCAGGCTGATGATAGAAAAGACGATGCCTATGATTCTGACGATGGTAGAACCGTCTTCTACTGTAAGTTCAAATTCCGTACTTCCTGTTATGAGATAGCCGAGAAATGCCATCAGTGCAGCAAATAGAATCATTCCCACAGTGAAAGTTCCGATTCCTTTCAGTAAGGCATGCTTGGTCCATATACAGCCGCACAGGAAACCATAGCTGAGGAAGAAAAGCAGAGTCAGTAAGTTGGTTATGGTATTTACGTAATCCAGGTTGCCGAAATGGATAGAAAAATGTCCCACACTGAAGATAGGACTTACCAGATAACCGATAAAGTATGGAAATGCGAAATGGGCCCCTTCACTGCCATGCAAAATTAGGTTTATCAGATATTGTACTGCATCGCCTACAGCCAGGCAACCAATCAATCCGATGGGATAGATAACCAAATAAACCCACTTGCGGCTTACCAACTTCTCGGTCATGCTGGCTGGAAGCATGAGAAATGCAATACGCTGTGTCTTGGTGTGCAGTATATTGCTTAATCCTGTAAACAGAACCAACCAAATTATCGTGAACATTGCCCCCATTGTATTCCCTAGGTCTATAGCATAATTCCTACCGTTAGAGAGTCCCAAAATCAATCCCAAAAGAGCAGTGAGACCGGCGATGGCCAACCATCCGTTTATATAACTTTTCTTGTGGGTAACTAAATCCCAACGGACAACCTTAATGATATTTTGTGTGTTCATGATTCTTGTGCTTAACGGTTAAACAATGACTTGATTTTCTCTGGATTGGAGATGGCAGCGTTAAACAGCAGCTCCAAATCCATATCGGTGTCCTCTTCCTCCTTGTTAGGGGCTACAACGGCTTGTCCCATAACCGATGGCATGGAGAATAGGGCATCGTCGGGTACCTGCGACTGGCTCATCAGTTTGAAGCTCAGCTTTTGGGTAATGCGGAAGGCCTCCTCGTTCAGCAGTACATCGCTGTTGTCAATGATGATAATCTGATCCAGCAGCAATTCAACATCCTTGACCTGGTGGGTGGATATCAGAATGGTGCGCTCATCGGTCATACAGCGGCTGATAACCTTACGGAACTGGCTCTTGCTAGGGATGTCCATGCCGTTGGTGGGCTCATCCATGAACAGGTACTGCACGTTGGTGGCCAGTGCGAAACACATGAAGACTTTCTTCTTCTGTCCCATGGACAACTGTCCCAAATTAATCTGTGCAGGCAACTCGAACTGGCTGAGGCATTCATCCATCAATGCCCGGTCGAACTTGGGATAGAATGGAGCCATTACATCAACATACTCACTGATGGAGATAGCCGGCAACTCAAATTCCTCAGGTACCAGGAATATATTGCTTAGCGTTTCTGCCTGTCGCTTTGACACATCCTGGCCGTTCATGGTGATGCAACCGTTTTTGGCGGTAAGTAATCCACTCATTAAATATAATAAGGTTGACTTACCTGCTCCGTTCTTTCCTAAAAGACCACAAACCTTTCCTTCTGGAATGTTCAGTGAAAGGCCAGAGAACACCTTATTGGCATTCTTCCTGTACTGGTAATCAATGTTCTTAATCTCTATCATAGTGTATTAGTTAATTAGTACACTGCAAATGTATAGTGTTTACGTGTACTATGCAAGTAATACACCTTAAATTAACATGGATTTAACATTTGGGATACAAAAAATCAGCCCCATCCTCTCGGACAGGGCTGATTTTACATCATTGCTTGTAACATTCAAAAACCTAAAATAGTCTTTTTACCTATAAAACATTAACCTTTTGAAAACACAATCTTTTTACTTAAAACTAATATCCTCTCAAATGATAGTACAAAGGTAATCCTATCTGTGATTATTTGCAAGCGTGTGCGCACACAATTTTCATTTTCCTGCTTTTTTCTTGATAATAGTCAAGAATTGGCGGTTGTGTACGGACACAATATGATATTCCCGTTATTTAATGATGACCATGGTGGCACCGAATCCGTACTCTTTAAAGCTGGCATCCTGATAGATGCAGCCTTTGTATTTGTGCTTGATATCCTTGATTAGGCTGTTACGGAGCACACCTTCACCCTTGCCGTGAATAAATACGATTTTGGTTCCTGTCTGTTTGCGGTAGGCATCCATGGTCTCGCGGAATACTTTCAACTGCAGCTCCAGAATGTCCTTGCTTTCCATGCCGGTGGTGTCATCGATAAGGGCATCCATGTGCAAATCCACCTCAACAATGCCATTCTTTACTATGCCATGACCTCCCAATGCCTGTTTCTGCTGAATGCGGGCTGGCTGTTGCTGAGGCTTTTCTTCCTTTTTCAGAATGGCATTCTGTAAGCTGGCTGCATTCACAAAGACTTGATTGGCCGGTTTGTCATCCTTGGCAATATCGTAAATCAAAGCCGGGTTCTCAAAGAACATGGAAGGAACAAAGGTGTGTAGTTTGTAGAATTTCACCACGTCAATGCGCAACTGTACGTCGAATGCCGGCTTCAGCAGGAAAGGCTTGTCTTTCTTGTAAGCTACAAACTGAACAGCCACTCTTTCCATCTGATTCAGTGCCGAGCGGTCAAACTCCTCCAGATGTAGCTTGGTGTTCGGATCAATCTCTCCCTGATGGCGGATGGTCCAACTGTTGCCCTCTGCACTCATATAGATATAGCTCAGGTAGTAGTTGCTGTCATTTATCAGGTAGGCATCAAACTCCGTACTGTTTATCTCTTTCACGTTTTGAGGCACGAATCCCAGGAACACATTCAACTTGTCACCGTCGCGTCGCTCCTGAGGTTTTGCCCGGAAAGTGATAGGGCGGTCGGTAATGTCCGGTTCCTCTTCGTCCTCATCCTCGTCTTCTACCGGATCAGGAGCATCGGGGTCCAGCTTTTTTACCATGGGGTTCTGTTTTTTCTTATTTCTTCCTGTGGTATCAACCTTGGCAATATTATAGTCGTCGGTATCGATTACCACCACCTCGTTGCGTGGAGTAGGGATATCGAATCCATCTTCATCTTCCACCAGTACAATCTCGTTGTTTTTACCTTGAAACCCACTGATTATACCTCCTCCAATAGCGCTGACAAAGCGCACTTTATCTCCAATTTTCATATTGTTTCGTTTTACTTTCAGGCAAAATTACATCTTTTCTTTCATTCCCGTGCCAGAAATTGGAAAAATGCTTATTTTTGTATGCGAAAACCTTAGTATACGATGGAAAAATATATCATGGCCCTGGATCAGGGCACTACAAGTTCAAGAACTATCTTATTTAATCATAAAGGTGAAGTCTGTGCTGTGGCACAGAAGGAGTTTACACAGTATTTCCCAAAACCCGGTTGGGTGGAGCATAATCCGGCAGAGATTTGGGCTACACAAATCTCGACTGTGGCTGAGGCTATTGCTGTATTGGGAATAGGCATAGAGTGCATTGCCGGTATTGGTATTGCCAATCAGCGGGAGACAACCATCGTGTGGGATGTGGAGACCGGAAAGCCGGTTTACAATGCCATTGTCTGGCAGGACCGCCGCACAGCCGATTACTGTCACGAACTGGAAGAGCAGGGACTTACCGGAATGATCCGGGAGAAGACCGGCTTGATTCTGGATTCGTATTTCAGTGGCACCAAGGTACGCTGGATTCTGGAGAATGTGCCGGGTGCCCGGGAAAGGGCAGAGGCAGGAAAACTGCGTTTTGGAACCGTAGATTCCTGGTTGGTGTGGAAACTGACCCACGGCCGTGTGCATGTGACCGATGTATCCAACGCTTCCCGCACCTTGCTTTTCAATATCCGTACCTTGCAGTGGGATACAGACATCCTAGATTTGCTGGGCATTCCTGCCAGCATGTTGCCTGAGGTACGCCAGTCGAGCGAAGTCTATGGTTACACGGACATTAAGCAGATTGCTTGCCAGATTCCGATTTGTGGTATAGCCGGCGACCAGCAGGCGGCACTTTTCGGACAGATGTGTACGGAATCAGGCGCGGTGAAAAATACCTATGGTACCGGTTGCTTCCTGTTGATGAATACCGGTGACCGGATTGTAACATCACAGAACAACCTGCTGACCACGATTGCCTGGAAGATTAATAATAAGGTGTGCTATGCACTTGAGGGCAGTATCTTTGTGGGCGGAAGTGTCATCCAATGGTTGCGTGACGGACTAAAAATCATCAGCTCTTCATCAGAAAGTGAGGAACTGGCTGTCAGCATCGGCGATAACGATGGCGTGTACTTCGTTCCGGCTTTGACCGGCCTGGGAGCTCCACATTGGGATGCCTTTGCCAAGGGAACCATTACGGGTATTACACGAGGTACAACAACCGCACATATTGCCCGTGCTGCTTTAGAGGGAATAGCCTTCCAAACCATGGATATTGTAAACGCCATGCGAAAGG
>JAZQPA010000062.1:0-4562 GCA_045628125.1 Bacteroidaceae bacterium | reverse complement strand
GAATAAGATTTGTGTTTTTGACATACAATAATATTAGATTTTTGGTATATTTGGTGTTGCATTAAGGTAAAAGATGTTTTCAGGATTTCTTTTACACGATTAGTAAAACAAATATGGTTAAATTACACAATATCTACAGATTAACAAGCATAGCCATGGCAATGTCCATGGCTATGCCGATTTATGCCCAGACCAAACTGACCAGCGGCAACATTGAAGAGGTCATCAAGCAGATGACAGCTGAGGAGAAAGTGGATATGCTGTTGGGTTGCGGTATGGCTATGGGTGATGAGGTGAAGTTCCCAGGAACAGCAGGTCGTACCCGTGACATTCCACGCTTGGGCATTACATCAGCTTATCTGGCCGATGGTCCTCACCGTCTGCACATGAATAAGACACGTGATTGGGACAGCAAGACCTATATCACAACCGAGTTCCCATCAGAGACCAACGTGGCAGCACTTTGGGATCAGGAAGGCGCTTACCAGATTGGTCAGGCTATCGGTGCCGAGGTTCGTGACTTTGGTTTGGATGTACTGTTGGCACCTGGTGTCAACCTGATGCGTTCTGCTTTGTGCGGCCGTAACAACGAGTATTATTCTGAGGATCCTGTATTGGCAGGTAAATCAGCTGCAGGTTATATCAACGGTATCCAGAGCCAAGGTTCAGGTACCTGCCTGAAGCATTTTGCCATCAACAGTCAGGAGACCAACCGTAACAATAACGACTCACGTCTTTCTCAGCGTGCCATCCGTGAGCTGTATCTGAAGAATTTCGAGATTGCTGTCAAGGAGTCAAATCCTTGGTCAATCATGACTTCATACAACCGTGCTCAGGGCAAGTACACCTGTGAGAACCGTGATCTGACCGAAACCATCCTTCGTGATGAGTGGGGTTGGAACGGTCTGGTTATGAGTGACTGGAATGCAGGTAAGGATGCAGTAGCCAGCATCCAGGCTGGTAACGATATGCTGCAGCCAGGTCAGGCTCGTCAGCGCGAGGCTCTGCTGAAGGCTGTCAACGATGGCAGCTTAAGCATGGATCTGGTTGATTTGAGTGTTAAGCGTACTCTGGAGTTCGTAATGAAGTGTCACACTCCAAACGGTTACACTTACAAGAATGAGACCGATTTGAAGGGTCACGCTCAGATTGTCCGCAAACTGGGTGCAGAGAGTATGGTTCTGCTGAAGAATACAGGCAATGCACTGCCATTCTCAGTAAAGAACGTAGCACTTTACGGTTGTACCAGCTATGACATGGTTCCAGCAGCAATGGGCTTTGGCGGCACCAATGTTGGTCCATACATCGTAAGCATGGTAGAAGCTGTACGCAATGCAGGTATGACTCCTGATATGAGTCTGGCTAAGACCTACAAGAAGCATATTGCAGACAAAAATAAGGAGAACTATCCTAACGGTATGCCAGCTTTCAGCATCACCGCTCCACTGCGTGCCGGTGAATGGGTTCCAACAGCTGACGTATTAGCAGAGAATGTAAAGAACAACGATGTAGCTGTCATCACCATCGGCCGTACCAGTGGTGAGGGTGCTGACCGTAAGCGTGAGCATTTCTTCCTGACTGATGCAGAGAAGGATCTGTTCAAGACTGTTTCTGAGGCATACCACAAGGCCGGCAAGAAGGTTGTTGCTGTATTGAATGTTTGCGGTTCTATCGAGACTGCAGCCATCAATCAGTATGCTGATGCTATCCTTTGTGCATTTGAGCCTGGTCAGGAGTGCGGTAACAGCATCATGGATGTTCTGACCGGTAAGGTAAATCCTAGCGGCCACTTGCCTATGACCTGGCAGGTTGCCTTTGGTGATGCTCCAGCAGACAAGAACTTCCCTGCTGACTATGTATTTGACATGAGTGCATTTGGCCGTGCTTACAGTGGCGGTGGCAGCGCTAAGGATGCTGCAGAGCGTGCACAGCGTCAGGCAGAGCCAGAGTTGAAGAAGGATATCGACTATACCGTATATGAGGAAGGTGTCTACATTGGCTATCGTTACTTTGACACATTCGGTAAGGCAGTTGCTTATCCATTCGGCTATGGTTTGAGCTATACCACATTCGACTATGCATTGGACAATGTAACCATCAACGGTGACGAAGTGGTTGCTAATGTAACCATCAAGAACACCGGTAAGGTTGCAGGCCGTGAGGTTGCCCAGCTGTACGTTAAGGCTCCAAAGGGAACTATGGACAAGCCTAACAAGGAGTTGAAGGCATTTGGCAAGACCAAGAACCTGAGACCTGGTGAGAGCCAGACTCTGACCTTGAAGTTCAAGACCATGGATATGGCTTCTTTCAACGAGAAGGCTTCTGCATGGGAATTGGCAAAGGGTGAGTACCAGTTCATGCTGGGTGCAAACGTAGCAGACATCAAGGCTACCGCAACCCAGAAGATTGCTAAGGTTCAGATGCAGAAGGTTAATAATGTAATGAAGCCTGAGGCAAAGATCAATGAAATAGCAATGAAATAACCCGTTTTCAACTATTCCAAACTTTATGTGAAACGGATAGGGGCGCTCATATTGAGCGCCCCATTTTATTACTTAACTTCCAGTGTTACCATACTGTAAGGAGGAAGTGTCAATGACAATTTTCCATCCTTCACTTTAGCACCTGTATATTTGGCAGGCTTAACAACATTAGGCTGATCAAAAGAGTTGATATCGTACACATGCTGTGAGGTGAGAATCTCACCATTGGCACTCTTGATCTTCAGGTTATCCATCGCCACACTTACAATCTGAGTCTCGTTTGGAGAGCAGTTGCTCACCGACAGATGCAATACGCCATTAGCATCTCTTGATGCCGTGGTGCTGATTAAAGGCACATCACGTCCGGCAGCGTCCTTGACATGAGTACATTTCAGGTCGCTTGGCAGATAAGTGGCATCCTGATGCACATTGTACATCTTGAATGTATAATAAGTAGGAGTCAGCACCATACCACCCTCTGGATTCGTCAGAATCATGGACTGCAGCACATTCACAATCTGGGCAATGTTACACATCTTCAAACGGCGGGTATACTTATGAAACACATCAAAGGAAAGCGAAGCCACCAAAGCGTCACGCATGGTATTCTGCTGGAACAGGAATCCAGGGTTGGTACCAGGCTCCACATCCCACCAGGTTCCCCACTCATCCAGAAGAAGGTCCACACGGCCGGATGGGTCAATCTCATCCATAATGGCAATGTGTTTCTTCAATACATCCTCAACTTCCAGACATTTTCCCATGGTACGAAGAAACTCGTTCTCGTTGAACTGAGTAGAGGAACCCTTCTGGTCCCAGCCATTGATTACAGAGTAATAATGCAGGGAGATGCCATCCATGTTGCGGCCCACCTTATTCATCAGAACTCTTGTCCAGTTGTAATCGTAGTCACTGGCACCACTGGCCACCTTGTACAGGCGGTTATCACCGAAGTTACGGCAATAGGTAGCATAACGGCGGTACAGGTCACTGTAATATTCCGGATACATATTACCGCCACAGCCCCAGCTTTCGTTACCTACTCCAAGATACTTTACCTTCCATGGTTTATCACGGCCATTCTTTCTACGAAGATCCGCCATGGTGGAGTGGCTGTCACTGGTCATGTATTCCACCCATTTGGCCAGTTCCTCAACTGTTCCGCTACCAACATTTCCACTGATATAAGGTTCGCAACCCAACATCTCACATAGATTGAGGAACTCGTGTGTACCAAAGCTGTTGTCTTCAGTCACACCACCCCAGTTATTGTTCACCATATAGGCACGCTGCTCCTGAGGACCGATACCGTCCATCCAATGATACTCGTCAGCAAAGCAACCGCCAGGCCAACGCAGGACTGGGATCTTCAAATCCTTCAACGCATTGAACACGTCTGCGCGATATCCTTCGATATTGGGAATCGAAGAATCCTTACCAACCCAAAGTCCTCCATAAATGCATGAGCCCAGATGCTCTGAGAACTGACCATAAATCTCTTTAGGAATAATCTGCTTTCCTTCGTTTTCATGAACGGTAATTTCCGCACTCATCTGTGCGGAAGCAGGTAATGCTACGGACAAGGCCCATACGCATCCCCAAAATGCCTTAACTCTCATAGGTGTATTTTTTTGTGTTATCTTCTTGACAAAGTTCTGCCCACCGCATCTTCCCATCCGGCTACCAACTGGTCAACCTTATCGGCCGGTGCCTGGGGTGTAAAGCTGCAATCCACAGCCCACTGGGATTTGATTTCATCAATGTCCTTCCAGAATCCTACAGCCAAACCGGCCAGATAAGCAGCGCCCTTGGCTGTTGTTTCTACACAGGTAGGGCGGATGACAGTAGTGTTCAAGATATCAGACTGGAATTGCATCAGATAATTGTTGCGTGAAGCTCCGCCATCCACCTTCAGGTCGCCCAGTTCCACACCGGCATCCTTTCGCATGGCGTTTACAATATCCATGGTTTGGAAGGCTATTCCCTCTAAAGCAGCACGGGCAATATGTGCGGTTGTTGTACCTCGTGTAATACCCGTAATGGTTCCCTTGGCAAAGGCATCCCAATGTGGAGCTCCCA
>JAZQPA010000061.1:0-3799 GCA_045628125.1 Bacteroidaceae bacterium | reverse complement strand
GTCGCTGGCAAAGTGTCCGCTGGTTTCATACACTAACTGCGACAGGTATTTGGGCGTAATGCACAGCTCATCGGCATAGAACTGCAGGTTGTGCTGCTTGCGGAAATGTAACTTCACCAGATTGATGAACTGCTCCAAGAGAAGAATATTCCGCTGCTTGCTGTTCTGGGGGACCAGCTTTGAGGCATTCATGATGGTATTCTGCATGATGACTCCCATCAGGGTCAGGCTCTTGGCTATGAACTCCTTCTTGGGAATGAACGACTCATCCGACAGCTTGTTTCGCATCAATTCGTAAAACATAAAGTATTCCTTCATGTCCTGTTCCGGTATGGGGAAATGACTGCGGAACAGCAGAAAGTTGCGGAATTCCCAAGCGCTTTTGCTGTATATGTTCTCGAAGTAGTTACGGTTGGAAAATCCGATGACAAAGACTTCGAAATGCTTACTGGTTTCCACTATCTCACCGATATCATTGTGATTTACAAACACCACGTCATTGGCATGTAATACTACTTTTTGCTGATTGAGAATGAATGACAACTCACCCCCCAGACAGAACACCATCATGATAAAGTCTATCTGAAAGGGAGGCATGGGCAGCATCTTGACTAAATCCTCATGGTGAACCTCTACACCTATGCTGTCGGCCAATAACAGTTCATTCTCGAAGAAAATGGTCTTTCCCTCATTGGGAATCATGCTCAGATGGAAATCGGAATTCTTCTTCATCGTAACCTAATTTTCAGCAAAGGTACAAAAAATCATTCCAAAAGTATATTATTCGACCAAATTATTAGTATTGGGATTGTTTCTTTCGTCCAAAAGGATATTTTTGCGGATAATAAGATAGTTCAGTAGAATGTGTGCTTTACTATCTTTGCAATCGGAAAATCAGAAAACAAAATATAGATATGAAGAAAAACATGTTATTGGGAGTTGCTGCATGGGCGCTCCTTGCCGCATGTACAGGCCAGAATGCCAAGAGCGACGAGCCTGTGCACAGCGTGATGGTGGTGCAGCCAGCCGGTGCTGCCGCTGAGATTCAGAAAACCTTCTCGGGAATTGTTGAGGAGGGCCGTGAGATAGGTGTGGCCTTCAAGACTGGCGGCCAGTTGGCACGCGTATTGGTGAAGGAAGGCGATTTGGTGCGCGAAGGCCAGTTGATTGCTGTCCTGGACGATAAGGATTATAAATTAGGTGTAGATGCAGCGCGCATTCAGTTCGAACAGATGCAGCGCGAAGTGGCCCGCATGAAGAAACTGTACGAGGCTAAGAGCCTGGCAGGCAATGATTACGACAAGGCTGTCAGCGGTCTGGAGCAGTTGCGCATCCAGTTGCAGAACAACGAGAACCAGTTGAGTTACACCAAGCTGTACGCACCAACCAGCGGCTATGTGCAGAGTGTGAATTTCGAGGCAGCTGAGATGGTAGGTGCCGGTTCACCTGTCATCAATCTATTGGATGTCAAGCAGATGGAGATTACCTTCAATATCCCAACATCCCTGTATCTGATGAAGGATCAGTTCAAGGGATTCACCTGCAGCGGTTCATTCAGTGAGGGGCAGCCAGTCAGTGTAAAGTTGCTGAGCATCACCCCAAAAGCCGATAACAATCAGTTGTATAAGGTACGTCTGGGCCTGAATCCAGCCGATGCCAAGGCCATCACTTCCGGCATGAATGTCGAGGTGAAGATAGAGATGGGCGCTACAGCCCAGGCGCAGGGACTGACCATTCCTGTCAGTGCCTTGTTCAACCGTGATGGCCAGTCGTTTGTATGGGTACTGGACGAGAAGACCCAGACAGTCAATAAGAAAGCCGTCAAGACCGGAGCACTGAGCGGTGAGGCCATGGTGACCGTTACCGAGGGACTGACCGGAAACGAGCAGGTGGTTAAGGCCGGTGTGAACGTGCTGCAGGATAAAGAGAAGGTGAAAGTCATTGCCAAGCCTTCTGAAACCAATGTGGGAGGACTGATCTGATGAACAGGATTACTCAATTCTTCATGAATAAGCCTACGGTATTCTGGTCGTTTATCGCAGGTATTATTCTGGCGGGCATCATTGCTTTCAATCAGATGCCTAAGCTGGAGGATCCTGCCGTGGCTGTCAAGCAGGCTATGGTGGTGATTCCTTATCCGGGAGCCACGGCTCATGAGATGGAGCTGAAAGTGGCCATCCCTGTAGAGGATGTGCTGCGTACCTTGCCGCAGGTGCGTAAGCTGAAGACCGAGTGCCAGGAGGGCATGTGCCAGATTTCAATCGAATATGCCCTGGAGACACGTAATCAGGATTTGGAGCAGTATTTCGACTTGCTGCGCCGTAAGATGAACGACTGCAAGAGCACCCTTCCGCAGGATTGCTACGATCCGGTGGTGGTGGATGACATGATGGACGTGTACGGCTTGTTTTATTCACTGACCGGTGACGGATACTCCATCAAGGAACTTGAGACCTATGCCAAGTACATCCGTCGTCAGTTGCTGTCGGTCAAGGGTGTGAAGCGCATTACCATTGCCGGAGCACGCAGCGAGGTGATAAACATCACTTTAGATAAGGAGAAGATTGCACAGAACGGCATGATTCCCATGCAGATTATGATGCAGCTTCAGAGTGCCGGAAAGACCGTAAGTGGCGGTAATTGGGAGGCTGGCGATCAGCGTCTGATGGTGAATGTGAACGATGCGGTGAAGGATGAGAACGATATCCGCGAACTGAAAATCACCACATTAGACGGAAAGGTAACCCGTTTGGGCGATATTGCGCAGATTACCCGTGAATATACCGAGCCTCAGACTCAGGGATTCTTTGTGAACGGCAAGCCATCCATGGCCATCTGCCTGGCGCTGAACAAGGATGCCATTGTGCCCGATGTGGGCAAGCTGGTGGATGCCAAACTGGCAGAGACTATGAAGAGTGTGCCTGCAGGCATGGAGACCGATAAGATCTTCTTCCAGCCTGACAAGGTGGACAAGGCCATCAACAGTTTCATGCTCAACCTGCTGGAATCGGTTGTCATTGTGGTGATTGTGCTCATTTTCGCCATGGGTCGCCGTAGTGGTCTGATTATCGGATTCGGTCTGGTACTTACCATCTGCCTGTCGTTCCCTATATTGCTGCAGTTGGGTACCACCTTGCAGCGCATCTCGCTGGGTGCCTTCATCATTGCCATGGGTATGCTGGTGGATAACGCCATCGTTATCATGGACGGTATTCTGGTGGACAGAGCCAAGGGCGTGAAGGATTACCTGTACCGCATTGGCCGTCAGACTGCCATGCCGCTGTTGGGTGCTACCGTCATCGGTGCTTCTACCTTTGTATGTATCTATATGAGTCCCGGTTCTACCGGAGAATATGCCGGTGATCTGTTCCTGGTGCTGTGCGTCAGCCTGATGTGCTCGTGGGTACTGGCATTGGTTCAGGTGCCTGTATGCGCCAACCGCTTCCTGGAACCGCTGAAACCCGGTGCTGCCGAGGAACAGATGAACACCAAGTTGCACCGTGCTTTCCGCAAGATTCTGGTGGTGCTGATTGATCACCGCTGGCTGTCTATCTCTACCGCTGCTGTGGTATTAGTGATCTGTCTTTCAGGTATGACACAGGTAAAGAACCTGTTCTTCCCCGATTTCGACTATAAGCAGTTTGTCGTTGAGTATCAGTTGCCTGCCGAGGCGGGTCCCAACCGTGTGAAGCATGATTTGCTGGAGATTACCGACAGTCTGCTGAAGAATCCTGATATAGAACGTGTGGCTGCTTCCATGGGCTCAGCGCCAGCCCATTACTGTCTGGTGCGCCCAATG
>JAZQPA010000060.1:0-10633 GCA_045628125.1 Bacteroidaceae bacterium | reverse complement strand
GACTATGAATACCATCATGAAGAGCTCAGAAAACTCTCCGCATGATGGTAATCAAAAATAAATTATCTAGAATCAGAAAATATAACCAAAATTATTTGGAACGAAACATAGAAAGCAGGACACCGACACATTTCATTATGTGTCAGGAACCTGTCTCCGCGACACATTCCGGATTATAACGCAGAGTTTCTGTACTGGTAGGGCGTACATCCTTCATGCGTCTTGAAAAACCTGCAAAGGAAACTGCTACTTGGAAAGTGAAGCTCATCCGAAATCTGCTGGATGGACAGGTCGGTATGCCGCAGTTTTGCCTTAATCTCTGCTATAACCGAACGGTCCATCAATTCTTTGGGTGTGCTGCCGCAATGCCTTTTTACCGCCACACTCAGGTAATGAGAGCTGATGCACAGTAACCGTGAATAATAGCTCAGAGGTCGGCGCTGCCCATGCTCTAAGGCCAGAAGATGTACAAACTTCCGGTAGATTTGTACATTACGGCCTGCAAGGACCGGCTGGGAAGCTTCCTTATCAATCAGGGAACTGATGTGCAGCAGCAAACCGGCCAACAGATGAGTGACAACCGTGGAATGTTCGCCATGCACAGAAAGCAAGTTCAGCAATGCCGACATCATGTGTCTGAATATGGTCTGGTTTTTCTCGTCCAACCGAATTTTATAGCAACTGGCAGGATTGGTATACAGGTCAGGGATATTATTACCCAGCACCTCGTGCAGCATGTCCATGGAAATAAGCAAGCCCATCATGCGGCAATCGCTGCTCATTTCACGTGCCTGATAGAGCGTGCCTACTGTATTAATCTCCAGCTCACCCGCTTCCTGGCAGGAAGGAGTAAAATTTACTTCTGCCTGATTCTTCCCCTTCATGCAAAATATAATCCGTGTCTCACCGAAACGGTATGGGGTTTTCCCAAAGATATATCTGCGGATCAGCTGCTCAGCATGCATTGACACGGAAAGCGATGTGCCGTTAAACATCTCCAGTGAATCGCCTTGACTGGATTCCTGAATATTTCCTATAGAAAGCTTGCTAATCTCATTCATGGCTCAAAAGTAACAAAAAGAAAGCAAATATAGTATAAAATTAAGTTATTTAATGTTATTGGTCAAAAAATGAACATTTATTCGATGTGTTTGACAATGCCATCGTACGTGATACACTCTATCTTTGCCACCGGAAATACAAATTTCAGATAGATATGAAACAGTTATTTGTGCTTTTTATGACGCTGGTGTGTTGTGCATCATGTACCGGTGAGGATCCTTATGACGAGTTTATGAATCCACCGGGCGGTGGTTTTCCGGGGGGTAATTTCCCAGGAATGAATCCCGGAGGAATGCCAGGGGACATGCCCGGTTTCGGAGGCCAGGAAGGTAGTGTAAGCGCACAGATCGAGGGACTCACCGATTTTGATGTGACTTTCTTCAAATCCACACTATCCGAGAAGGAGACGATACCGGCACAGGATGAAGACTATATAGAAAATTGTGAGAATGACTTTGTGGCTACTGTCACCATTCATTATAAAGGTACAGATACGCCCGAAATCAGCGGCACGACCGATGCTGTCAGTGTAACAGCCGATGGTGGAAATGTGGTAGCTACAGCCACCAAGAGCTGTAAGTTTGTGTTGAGCGGTACCAGTGCAAACGGACGCTTCAAACTGTATAGCGAGAAGAAATCGGCCGTTGTGCTGAATGGCGTGAACCTGACCAATCCTTCAGGTGCAGCCCTTAACATCCAGTCGAAGAAGCGCACCTATCTGGTGCTGGCAGATGGCACGGAGAATCGTCTGGAGGATGGCAGCAACTATGTTACGGAGTATGACCCTCAGGATGCCTCATCGGCCGAGAAACAGAAGGGCACCTACTACAGCAAGGGGCAAACCATCATTTCGGGTAGCGGTAAACTGACGATTGATGCGAATTACAAACATGGCATTGATACCAAGGATTATCTGCGCATCCGTCCACGTACCTATCTGTATATCAAATCAGTGGCGGGCAACTGCATCAAGTGTGAGGACACCGATGAGGATGGTGGTATCATCATTGAGGGTGGTGTGCTGGATCTGGACAACCAGGCTACTGCCGGCAAGGGTCTGAGCAGCGATGGCGAGGTAACCATAAACGGTGGACGTGTGACGGCTATTTGTACGGGCGATGGCGAATGGGATGGCGACGATGCCGAAGTGAAAGATGTGAGTGGTGCCGCAGGCATCAAGACCGATGGCAAGTTTACGCTGAAGGGCGGCGACCTGTGGTTGAAGAGTACCGGAAAGGGCGGCAAGGGTATCAATGGTGACAGCGAACTCCAGTTCCTGGGTGGTACCGTTCACGTGCTGACTACCGGAGACATTTTTGCCTACCAATACAACAATCTGACATACGATACCAGCCCTAAGGGCATTAAGTCGGATACCGATATTGTGGTGGATGGCGCAGAGCTGTTCGTACAAGCCATTGGCAACAGTGATGGCAGTGAGGGCATCGAGGCCAAACAGTCGTTTACCCTGGAGAGTGGAAAGGTGATGATCTATGCCGCTGATGATGCCCTGAATACCGGCTACAGCAGTGACGGCCTTCGCGAGAAGCAGCAGCTGGGTGTGGATATATCCAACCTGAAGGCCAATGATGGTAAGGTTATCATTAATGGCGGTTCCCTGTTTGCCTACAGTATGGGAAACGATGGAGTGGACAGCAATGGAACGATTGCCATCCATGGCGGTACCACATTCTCGTTTGGCTCTACTGCTCCTGAGGAGGGATTTGACTGCGATCAGAACACCTTTACCATCACTGGAGGAACCGTCTTGGGTGTTGGTGGAGCATCCAGCAACCCGACAGAGAGTGCTTGCCAGCAACCTTGCGCGCTGATTACCGTGGCGTCATTAGTCAATGGCAATACATGCCAACTGACAGATTCCAACGGCAAGGAACTGCTGTCCGTGCTTTTGCCACGAAACTATAACAATGCCACAGTGCTGCTGTCATCTCCCGAAATGAAAAAGGGAGGAACCTACAGCTTTGCGGGCACCTCCATCAATTGCTCATCCTCTGCATGGGTCACAGGAAGCGCCGGATTCATGGGCGGTGGCTTCCCAGGCGGTGGCAGAAGATAAAATAAAAATTAGGGATACGTTAAATGTCAGGGTAACAGATGGCAGAGGGACAGGACACCGACACATTTCATTATGTGTCAGGAACCTGTCCCCGCGACACATTTCTCACCGTTTCAAGTGAGTATGTCAGGGCATTTCATCCCGAATGTCCTTTTCCTTATCCAGGAACAGGTCGTCATCAATTAGATTCATGCGCCTGAGTCTTTCCAGATCCCTGCGCATCTCCTCGACCGAGCTGTAGTGGTCTTTCAGGCCCAGTTCCTTATCCACTTCCTTCTCAATGGCCTCGAACCGCCTAAACACGGGACGTAACAACAGCCAAATGATCACCAGCGGAATCAGTATAAAACATCCGATGAGAATGGTCTCCAAACTAAGCAACAGAATCATAAGCATTATATTCTTGAGTCGATTTGGTTTTCTGCAAAGGTAGCAAAAAAATACATTTATCGTAGACGTTTATGTTTTAAGTTTCAGCTTCTTTGGCAAAAATAGATAATTAATTGAAATGACCCCCCCAAAAAAAAATCAATTATTTATGAATTATAGGGCAAGGACATACAGTGGCATAAGAATTTTCATTACTTTTGCATCAGAAAAATCTGAAATCATGAAAAGTTGTGTATTACTACTGATAGGTCTGCTGATGATGTGCCAGCCGGTATGGGCTCAGGTGCAGGACAAGGCAACAGCCAAACAGGCGCAAAAGGCAGAGAAACTGTTTGAGAGGGGTGTGAGACAGAAGGCTTGGGACGAAGAGAAGCACTCTATTTATAAGGACAGACTATCAGGACCAGCATTCGAATACTATAAGGAAGCGGCCGATCTGGGACATGCAGAGGCCTGCTACCGGGTGGCCGTGCATTACGAACACGGCAGAGGCGTGGAGCAGAACATTCAACTGATGCTGGCTTACTTCAAGCGTGCAGCCGACCTGGGGCACACTGAGGCTGCTTACTGGTATGCATCGAAACTGGAGAGCGTGCCTGGAATCTCACTGAGCAAGGTAAGAGAGGTATCCAGATATTACGAGATGTGCATCGGTGAGGGCAAGCATTTCACTAAAAAATCGGGACTGTCGCGCTATGTGGTAATCAACCGCCTGGCCATCTATTACCTGAACTATCTGTTGGATTACAACCGGGCTTTCAGCCTGCTGAAAGAGGTGGAACAGTATAAGGCAACGAGTGCCGACGAACTGAACTGCAAGACCAACCTGGCATGGTGCTACTTCTGGGGCCGTGGTTGCGAAAAAGATGTAAATAAAGGATTTAAATTGTTTGACGAGGTGTGGGAAATGCAGAAGAATGCTTTAGCGGGCAGTCACTTGGCCTATGCCTACTACTCAGGTTACGGTACCGCCCAGAATGACAACAAGGTTTGGGAGGTGCTGAACCGTCTGGCTGATAATGAACTGACTGAAGTGGGCAACTATACCAAGGGTTGCCTGTACTATTACGGCCGGGGAACAAGTACTGATCCGGATAAGGCGCGGAAGTTTTTTACCCAAGCTGCCAACGAAGGATTTGAACCCGCCCAGAAAATGCTGGCTAACATGAGCAGAAAAAATTAAAGTAACCACAAACCATTTACTCTCAGTAAAAATAACTACCTTTGCACCCCAATTATGGTACTATTTACCAGACAGTGAAGGCTAAGGCTTCACCGAAACCAGATAACGCAGTATTCCTATCCTTAGCCTCAGGAATCACTCACCACCGTTCGGGCGAGAGCTATTCCTAATAAAGATCTCTCACTTGCATCTTTAAACCGTGTTTAGGACATGGCTTAAACACTAATTTTAACATCGCGCCTTGATGAGCAAATTAGACTTTCATAAGGCGTTTGATGTTCAAAATCGGGTGGACTGCGGTCCCACTATCTTTGCGGATGTTTTAGGCTTGTCTTGGTGCGTAATTATAACTATAAAAAATTACAATCATGCAACAAGACATGAATTCTATACATTCAAAAGATAACTACAGCCTGAATGTTCCTACCTGTATTTTTTACGAGCTAATGCCTCCTATCCCGGCTTTTATCCACGTGATCGGTCAACTGATAGATGAGGAAATCATCACCAAGAAATCCGATTACGCCATTCCGTACTACCTGGAGATGGAGATGAACGAGCTGGGAGTGGATTCCTACAACAGTATGATAGACTTGATAAAGCGCATTCCGGATTTGCCAGAGGACAAGGAACCCAACGAGGGTTGTTTCAAATGGCTGGTTACGGGTAAGTACGAGTACCCGCTATGGAATTATAACGGCATGTCGCCAGGAAAGATCTCGCACATCAAGTCGGTGGCCAAAAAGTATATCCGATACATGGGCAGACTGGGTTACAAGCATCCTTACTACACTAAAGATCTTTAACCGATTCTCTGAATCATATCCGAATCGTCTCCGAAACATATCCGGTTTGTAGACGGTTCACTGACCGGCGTTTTTTAAATTCGCCGGTCTTTTTTTGTCTCCTTACCTTTGCTGTGTCCAAAGAGGTGCGGACGACTGGCCAGCGCCAATCCTCGGACAAAAATATTAACAACAGGGATATGAAAGAAATAATGATTTTCCAAAATCCGGAGTTCGGACAGATCCGTATCGCTCATAACGAACAGGGTGAACCGCTGTTCTGCCTGAAGGATGTGTGTCAGTCGCTCTTGCTGGATGGCAAACAGGTGGTGAGACGCCTGAACGATGAGGTGGTTTCAAAACACCCCATCACCGACAGCCTGGGCAGAGTGCAGAAGGCATCGTTCGTGAATGAGGACGGTCTGTATGATGTGATTCTGGAGAGCCGAAAGCCCGAGGCTAAAGCATTCCGTAAATGGGTGACGGGTAAGGTGTTGCCGCAAATCCGGAAAACGGGCGGTTACATTCCGGTGGACAGGGAGGATGATGACCTGACCATCATGGCCAAGGCCTATCAGATTCTGCAGCGTACCATCTCGGAGCAGAAGGAGCAACTGGAGGAGAGCCGCAAAATGATTGAGGATATCACGCCCATGGCTGAATATGCCGAACAGGTGCTGCTGTCGCCTACCTGCTACACCATGACACAGGTGGCCAAGTCGCTGTCCATGACGGTACAGGAACTGCAACTGAAATTGCAGCAGAGCCACGTCATCTACCGCTCGCCTTCGGGCTGCTGGATGCTGTATGCCGAGCACCTGAAACTGGGCTACGAGGCTTACCGCACCAGACAGGGCAATAATCATGAAGGCGATGTGGTATGGACCGACACCTATCTGGTGTGGACCGAACGGGGAAAGGAGTTTATTCATCGGATGATTAATCATTCTCAAAATAACAATTGTCATTCATAACACGTCTTGTCATTCCGAACGAATGTGAGGCGCTCGAGCTTTGCTCGCTTGCGTAACAAAGTGGAGCAAGAATCTTATCAAGCGATGGAAGTAACTTAATTACAACTACTTATTTAGAAAGATTTCTCACCTAAAGGTTCGAAATGACAAGAGGGAAAAAACAACAAATATGAACGGAATATTTAAAGTGGTACAGCAGGGCCAGGCCCTGACCAGACCGAGTAAGAAGACCGAGGGAGGACAGGTGAAGGTGTGTAACATCACGCTGCAGGACATGGGCGGCAAGTATGCCGATGAGTTCTATGCCACACTGCTGGGCAATACGGCAGAATGCCGTTTCTTTGAGGGCGAGCTGGTGGCTGCCTCATTGAGATTCAGCGTGAGAGAGGTTAGCGGAACGGTGTATCAGGACGTCTATGTGAGTGATATCAAAAAAATCGCTTGATTTTTTTGAGACAACAGTCAACGGACAACGGACAACGGACGGGGCTTCGCCCGATTTGTCATCCGCATGGCCGTCTGTTGACTGTTGACTGTAGTCCGTTGTCAATTTTTGAAAAAAATTATATCATGAAAAAATATCTGAAGAACGAGCGGGTATGCCTGGACACACAGAGCGTGTACCTGCAGAACGGAGAGTATAGTGTGTATCCCTGCTCATACGAGAATGTGGATGACATAACCATAGAAGGAAAGGATGTGGTGATTCGGGGTACTACCCGACTGAGTGCCAACGGCAAGGCGGTGTTCCGTCCGTATACCAAGACTGGTGTGGAGCGACATTACGACTATCAGACCAAGTATACCCGGATGCGCTTCTGCAAACATGATGTGGTGATGGAGATGAAGGTGCCCAAGAACCTGGGAAAGGGTGACCTGCTCCGCATCATGGACCGGGAGTTTGCCGAGGTGAACGATTTCCTGAATAAAACCGTGTTATTCAACTAATACCATGAGTGTACATTACATTTACTATCAGAATGGGGCCAAGTTTATGCGCCCCATTCTTTCCGCCGAGGAGTACCGGCAGATTCGTGACGGGGGAAGGCAGAAGGAACTGCTGCACCGCATCCGAGAACAGGGCGATACTGAATCCAAGAAACATCTGGTGCAGTTTAACTATTCGTGTATGCCGGCTCAGATAACGGACGGCCCTGTAGAGTGCGGGCCTCTCAAGGGAAGCACTACGCCATCCAACTCCGTAGGCATGGATGTGGATTTCAATCCCTCCGATCCGAATTACGCCGCCCTAATGGCTGCCGTGCCGGAAAGGGTGATTTCGCACAAGGAGGAACTGGGCCTGCTGATGCTGGAGCGCAGTGCCACCAAGGGCTATCACCTGGCTTTCCGCCGCCGCCCGGAACTGTCGCAGGAGGAGAATCTCCGATGGGCCTCTACCCTATTGGGCGTGGAATATGATGCCGGGGCTAAGGATATTACGCGGGTGTTCTTTACTACTTCCAACGAGGATCTGCTGTACCTGGATGATGCGCTGTTCTCCACCCATAATGTCATCCCCGAATGTCATCCTGAGGAGCAAAGCGACGTGAGAAACGAAGTTCGCCGTGGGAGCGAAGCGAGGCAGGCAATCTTACCACGCGAGGAAGGTAATGAGAGTGCCTTCGGCACGACAACGGACGCCACTAGCCAGGAAAGATACTTCGCTAACGCTCAGGATGACAAGAGAGGGGGCGCTCAGAATGACAAAGGAGGGAGTACTCGTGATGACAAAAAGGGCGAAGCCCCGTCCGTTGACCGTAGTCCGTTGTCTGTTGTCCAGCCAAAGGCTGTCTCCCTCATCGCCTTCGACCTGTGCGTAAAGGAAGCGGGGCTTCAGGAAAACAGTCTGGACACGGAGGGGGTGCACAACTGGCACACCAACCTGATGGCGGTGCTGAGCGTGGGACTGCCTAAACTGATGAGCCGCGAGCAGCTGGAGGCGGTGGTAAAGGTGAAACTGCCCAACTATAGCCAGACGGAGGATTGCCGCAAGGTGATAGCTTATTTCTACGAGAAGTACCAGGCCGACCAGGGGTTTATGAGCGTAACGCTGCGAAACATCAATGCCCGGGCACAGCAGTTGGCAGGCGAGGAACAGCCGGAGGATGACGACGAGAAGGATATGAACATGCTGGCAGAGGGATGGACCCCACCCCCATTACCCAAGAAACTGCCCCGTCTGCTGGAACTGCTCACGGCCAATTATGATCCGCGTTTCAAGGAGATTCTGTTGCTGTCGGCCTTACCGGCACTATCGGCTCACGCCAGTCATTTCCGGGCCACATACCTGTCGGGTAAAATCACACCGCCACAGCAGTTTGTCGCCCTTATCGGTAACAGCGGTAGCGGTAAGAACAATGCCACCGACTTGTTTAACGCCATGATTCATAATACATTAAAAAGACATGACGACAAGGAATGGGAAAAGGTGCGCGAGAATGCGGAACTGCGTGACAAGAAGGCCAATGCCAAGGACCGCCCGCCAAAGTATGAGCCGAAGCTGAGGGTGTTTGAGACCACATCCAAATCATCCATCCTGTCGCTGCAGAGCAATCTGGGACCGTTTGGCCTGCTGTTAGGCATCTTCAGCGAGGTGGACGGACTGGCGGGTTCGGCCAGAGCGCTTTATTCGGACATCAGCGTACTGCTGCGCAAGGGATGGGACGGCGACATGCACCGGCAGTTCTATATGTCGGAATCGACGTGCAACACCTATGCCGAGATGAACATAGCCTTGCTGATGGAAGGTACCGTCAAGGCTATGCTGGAGCGAATGTTCAACGACAACAACTGCGAGAGCGGATTGATGCAGCGCTGCATTCCGGTTATCATGCCCAAACACAAACGCACATTCCGCCCTCCGCGCATGAACTATCTGAATGAGGATGAGAGGATAGAACGCGATGCTCTGCTGATGCAGCTGTACCAGAGTGATCTGGCGCTGGGCGATGAGGTGAAGTTGCTGGATCTGCCCATGATGAACAAGGCCATCGGGGAATGGTTCGACAGCCTGGAGGTGCGCTACAACGACGGACAGTTGACCGAGGCCGAGGCCGACCTGAGTCACCGCTGCGGTGAGTTCATGCTGAGGGCTGCCATTCCGCTGGTAGCACTGTACGGACAGGAAACCAAGGAGATTGTGGATTTCTGCCGCTGGGTGGGTGAAACAGCGCATTACAACCTGTGCCACATCTTCGGTCCACGTGTACAGCGCGACTTGCTGTCGTCGGAAAAGCTGTTGGCCGACACCACGGATGCCCGTCGCACGGTGGTTCCGCTGCTGAACAAGATGGCTGATGTGTTTACGATCAAGGAACTGCAGGAGCAGCGCAGAAAGGACGGTCAGAGCGATGACGTTCGCATGCTGCTGAGCCGATACTGCAAGAACGGCAAACTGATTCGCATCGGCCGGGGTGTGTTCCGAAAGGCAGAATGTAACATTGTAACTGTTACAAAAATGAGAGACCCTAATGTTACAAACTAAACAGATAGGTTATGGAAATAGTCATCAAGCGTATTTATTTCAGGGAGCATTATGTGGTGGGCGCACTGCAGGTGGACGGCAAGTACCTGTGCGACACGCTGGAACCTCATGCCATCGACTGGAAGAAGGAGAAGAAGATAAAGGGTGTGACGGCCATTCCCGAGGGCCGCTACCGGGTGGAAATCCGCCACAGCCCCACCTTCCACAGACAGATGCCTTACCTAAAGGATGTTCCGGAGTTCACGGGTATCATGATTCACACGGGCAACCGGGCCACGAATCCCGACGGCACGCCTGCCGACAGCCGTGGCTGCATTCTGGTGGGTCAGAACCTGGAGGTGGGCATGGTGCTGAACAGCCGCCAGTGTTTCAAGCGCCTATTTGAATTGATGGAGGCAGCCCATTCCCGCGGTGAGGAAATCTGGGTAACCGTCCGCAGTTACAACGGGTGGACGTATGGGTAGAATGAAAAAGGAGCAACTCTATCGAGTTGCTCCTTTTTTGCTTTGTGATTCGGTTGGGATTGAATATCCCGTGCCTGCCACGGGCAGTCATACAAATCAAAAAAAACGGCTCTTGAAAGTGAACTTTCAGAAGCCGTTTTTATTTGCTTTGTGATTCGGTTGGGATTCGAACCCAAGACCCACAGCTTAGAAGGCTGTTGCTCTATCCAGCTGA
>JAZQPA010000059.1:0-25337 GCA_045628125.1 Bacteroidaceae bacterium | reverse complement strand
TTCCGATAATGTTTTAAATAACCTTATTAAGGTGCTTTTAGCAACGGGGTTCCACCTCTTCCCATTCCGAACAGAGAAGTTAAGCCCGTTCACGCCGATGGTACTGCGATGCAATGTGGGAGAGTAGGTAGGCGCCGTTTTCCAGAAGACTTCGTGACAGCAATGTTTCGGTGTCTTTTTTTTTGCTTTGCAAAAACACCTATTCCCTACAACTTTCTAGCTCATTTCATTCCCAATAAAAAAGCCTCTGAGAATACTCAGAGGCTTTTATAATAGGTAATATTAGCTTTACTTCATGAAATCACCATACGCAGGACTGAATGAATCACCCTTTCTCAGATCGCCAGTGGTAAGACCTTTCTTTAACCAGTGATGACGCCACTCAGAACGACCATGATTGAAGCTCTCAGGAACTTCATAGCCTTGTGCTTTCTTCTGGAGATAGTCATCACCAATCTTCATGGCTGCATTCAAAGCTTCATCAATATCTCCATCTTCGATAGAGTTGAACATCTTATTGTCATGATATGCCCAAACACCGGCAAAGAAGTCGGCCTGTAGTTCCAGACGTACACTGATTTCATTGGCTTTGGTCTGACTCAATTGTGCCATTTTGTTATGTGCATCACTCAGCGTTCCTAACAGATACTGTACATGATGGCCAACTTCGTGTGCAATGACATAGGCATAAGCAAAATCACCATCTGCACCTAGTGTCTGTCGCATATTCTGGAAGAAAGTTAAATCAATGTATACTTTCTGGTCTGCAGAGCAATAGAAAGGACCTGTTTGTGCAGTAGCACCACCGCAACCACTTTGAACTGAGCCGCTGAACAGAACTAAGCCTGGTGCTTCATACGTACCCAATCCGTACTCTTGAAACAGCTTGGTCCAAACATCTTCAGTTCCAGCCAGAATCTGCTTTGAGAAATGAGCCAACTCGTCAGTTTCCGAGGTGTCAACAGTACCTCCACCGCCACTCATCTGTTCCTGCACCACCTGTGTGCCTACATTTTGAATAACATCGCCTAAATTACCACCACCTAACAGGGTAAAAAGGGCAATAAGAATAATACCACCAATACCTCCGATACCGGCTTTCATGCCTCCGCCCATGCCGCGACGATCGTCAACATTGGAGCTCTCTCTTCTTCCATCTAGTCTCATTGTTCTTAGTTTTAGTTAATAAGATTGTAAAGTTAAGTAAATGAGATTAGAATGAAAGATTTTTTGGCTAATCTTAAATAATTATTTCAATATTTTAGAAATTTTCACTATATTTGCAAACGAAATTTAAAAAATCATGCGTTTTACGGAGTGTAGGTTTATTGTGGTGCTGATTATCTGCTGTTTGTTCGCTTCCTGCGAACAGATGGCCGGATGGTTTGATGGTAACAATGATTATTCATTTACCATAGAACGCTACGACCGCTTGCAGAATGAATTGGGAGTGACAGGCAACTTCTCGACCATGCAGCGGATGAATACGGATTTTCCCAAACAAACCCAGATTCTGGTGGAAGATGTGCTGGAATTGGGATCGGTTACTGATGCCGACATGAAAGAGAAATTGGAGATTTGTTTAAGCGATACCGCCATGTTGATTCTGATGGCTGATGGAGAGCGCAAATTTTCCGATATGCATCAGTTGAACCGTGATTTTGGTAATGCTTTAAAACGAATGGCAAAGGAGCTCCCCCAGTTGCCGCAACCTAAGGTGTATGCACAGTTCTCGGGTCTGAATGAGAGTGTTGTGGTATCTGATACTTTGGTGGGGTTCAGCATTGACAAATATATGGGTGTGGATTATCCGCTTTATAAGAAATACTTCTATGATAATCAGATTGCAACAATGGTTCCTGAACGTATTGTATCGGATTGTGTGTTCTATTATCTGAGAGATAATTATCCGTTACCCGAAACTTCAACGGGCACTTTGCTGGACAATATGGTTCATCTGGGTATTATTAATTGGATTACCCGTAAATTGACCGATAGTGGTACGATCGAGAAAATGTTGGGCTATTCTTCTGAAGATGAGCAGTGGGTGAAGGATAATTTTCAGGCAGTAGTGGATTATGTGATGAGCTTTCAGCATTCTACTGATCCACAGGTTCTGAGAAACTTGTTGAGTCCTACCTATACGGTTACCATTAATGGACAGAAAGCTCCTTCTTTTTTAGGAACCTGGTTGGGTTACCAGATGGTAAGTCATTACATGAAGAACCGTAAAAACTTGTCGGTACAGCAACTGGCTGAAACTGATGATTTATCAGCTATTGTTTCTGCTTATAATTACAAACTGAATTAATTTATGGAAACCGCTCTATATCTTATCCCGGTAGAACTGGGTGAAACTCCTGTATCTCAGGTACTTCCAGAATATAACCATCAGGTTATAAGGGAGATCAAACACTTTATAGTAGAGAATGTTCGCTCTGCCCGACGCTTTCTTAAACGTGTGGATAAAAGTATCAATATCGATGAATTGACATTCTACGAACTGAACAAGCATACCTCACCTAAAGACATTACAGGTTATCTGGATGCCTTGCAGCAGGGATTATCAATGGGGGTGATTTCAGAAGCCGGTTGTCCGGCAGTGGCAGATCCCGGAGCCGATGTGGTGGCTATCGCTCAGCGCAGGGGACTGAAAGTCGTACCATTGGTAGGACCTTCTTCCATTATTTTGAGTGTGATGGGATCGGGATTTAATGGTCAGAGTTTTGCATTCAATGGCTATCTGCCTATCGAGCAAGGAGAACGTACTAAAAAGATTAAGGCATTGGAAACCAGAGCCTATACGGAAAGTCAGACACAGCTGTTTATTGAGACGCCTTACCGCAATCATAAGATGATAGAGGAGTTGTGTTCCACTTGCCGTCCTCAGACACGCTTGTGTGTGGCTGCAGGAATCACCTGCGAGAACGAGTACATCAAGACTCGCACCATTCAGGATTGGAAAAAGACCAAGGATTTGCCCGATTTGAGCAAGACACCATGTATCTTCCTTATCTATAAATAACAAAAAGGGGCTTCATCATCGAAGCCCCTTTATTGTTTACTTTAAGTTTCTCAACAGGAAATTGTTGATTCGTGTGAACAGATGGATTCGGGTGTTACCACCGGAAATTCCATGGTTACGGTTCACATAGTACTGCATTTCAAATTGCTTGTTGGCCTGTACCAGTGCCTCACTATACTCAGCAGCATTGCGGAAATGAACATTGTCATCAGCCAAACCATGACACAGCAGCAGGTTTCCGCTCAACTGGCTGGCGCGGCCAATAGGACTCTCATCATATCCTGCACTGTTCTCCTGAGGAGTGCGCATGAATCGCTCTGTGTAGACTGTGTCGTAATAGCGCCAGCTGGTAGGAGGTGCTACTGCCACACCGCACTTGAATACAGGACGGCCCTCACTCATAGACATCAAGGTATTGAAACCACCATAGCTCCAACCCCAGATAGCGATGTTGTTCTTGTCAATATAAGGTAGGGCTCCCAGATAAATGGCAGCTTCCACCTGATCCTTTGATTCCTTGACTCCCAGGTTCAGGTAGGTACATTTCTTAAACTCCGAACCTCTACCGCCAGTTCCACGACCATCCACGCATACACTGATGAATCCCTCGCTGCACAGGAAGTTTTCCCAAGCACCACCATTTCCCTGGCCACCGATACTCCATGAATCCACTACCTTCTGGCTGCCAGGACCACTGTACTGGAACATCAGAACCGGATATTTCTTGGATGGGTCAAAGTTGGCTGGCTTAATCATATAGCCGTTCAGCTGCACGCCCTCACCGGTTGTAAAGGTAAAGAACTCCTTGGTGCCGATAGTGGTTTCTGCCAAAATGCTCTTCAACTTTTGGTTATCTACCAGTGTCTTCAAAGTCTTACCGGTATTGTCATTAATGGTATATACATTAGGAGTATTTGCATCGCTCCAGTTGTTCAGGAAGTACTTCATGTTGGCACTGAACAATGCACTGTTGGTTCCATCCTTTGGAGTCAGTCGGGTCTTGCGACCTTTGGCATCAATCTTATACACATTCCTGCGCAATGGACTGCCCTCGTTGCTTGCAAAATAATAGGTGTTGGTAGCCTGATCCCAACCATAGAACGCAGTCACATCCCAGTTGCCGCTGGTAATTTGCTTAATCATCTGGCCGTTCAGGTTGTACAGATAAAGGTGGTTGAAACCGCTCTTCTCACTCTGTACCACAAAGTTATTATCATAGAACACAATGTCGCCGTAAGCACTCTCATCCACATACTGAGGCTCCTCGTCGCGCATCACCAGTTTTGCAACGGTAGTACGAGGGTTAGCCATATAGATGTCAAAACGGTCCTGATGGCGGTTCAGTGTCATGATGGCCAGTTTGTCGGCATCCTTGGTAAAGTAGATGCGAGGAATATAGCCATCCTTCTCCAATGGAAGATCGATGGTGCGGGTTGCCCGGCTCTGGATATCAAATGTCATGACCTTAACCTCAGCATTGTCCACGCCAGGAACAGGATATTTGTAGCTGTAACTGCCAGGGTACAAGTCGTATTCGTTATGAGTAGGAGCAGCACCCTTATACATGGTGAAGTTGAATTCTGGAACCTTGCTCTCGTCAAAACGGATCCATGCCAGCATCTTACTGTCTGCACTGAAGTCAAATGCACGAGCATAGCTGAATTCCTCTTCATTTACCCAATCAGGAATACCATTCAGAATCTCATTGTATTTTCCGTCTTTGGTAACTTGGCTTTCTGCATTGTTATAAAGCAGTTTCACCAGGAACAGGTTGTTGTTGCGTACGAACGCAATCAGATTTCCATCGGGTGAGAATAATGGAACCTGCTGAGGTCCTCCCTCAGAAAGTGGAGTCATGGTGCGGTTCTTCACATTATATATATAATATACGGCAGTGAAGCTATGACGATAGATAGACTTTGTTTCCGTCTGAATAAGGATGTTATCTTCAGCTGGCGACATGATATAACCATCAATGCTGTTTAATTTTACACCGCGAGCCGTGCTTACATCGAATACGGTTTCCATTTCCTCGCCAGTGCGGAAAGAGTAGCGTACGATACGTTTTCCATCCGGGCTGGTACGGGTAAAACTCTCACCATTCTTGGATGGGTTCCATCCATACACACCCTCGGCACGGTACTTTCCACCAAACACTTCTTCCAAAGTCGGAGCCTTCTGGGCTTGAGCATTCAGCAGCATAAGGCAACTGAATAGCATGCAAATCAATTTTTTCATTATGTGATAAGTTGAAATTTTTCTATGACGCAAAGGTACGTTAAAATGTGGCGCTTTCAAAATAACCCGTTAATAAATGTTCATAAAACTTGTTTATCAATAGGAATGTCGTATCTTTGTATGGCTTTAAAAGAATTTCGGATTATCCAGTGAAGGATTTTGGCACATATATGCGTGAGCAGTTCCCTGATTTCCGTGTGCAGAAAATCTCACTGCATGCCGGATTTACTTGTCCCAATCGGGATGGTTCCATAGGATGGGGCGGTTGCACTTACTGTAATAATCAGACGTTTAACCCTGAGTATTGCGCCCAGGGAAAAAGTGTAACGGAACAATTGGAAGAAGGAAAGCGATTCTTCTCCAGAAAATATCCTTCGATGAAGTATTTGGCTTATTTCCAAGCTTATACAAATACTTATGGAGAATTGGAGCGCCTGAAAAGACTATATGAAGAAGCGCTAAGTGTTCCGGATGTGGTTGGACTTGTGATTGGAACCCGGCCGGATTGCATGCCAGATGGATTGTTGGATTATCTGGAAAAACTGAACCGCCGTACCTTTCTCATTGTGGAATATGGCATTGAGAGTGCAAGTGACGCGACATTGGAACGTATCAATCGGGGACATACTTACGCCTGTGCGGCAGATACGGTAAACCGGACTGCTTCGCGTGGAATCAGAGTTGGTGCGCACATGATTCTGGGATTACCTGGTGAGGATTATGATGAACTGATGCGTCAGGCCAAGAAGATAGCGCAGTTGCCGCTGACCACATTGAAACTTCATCAGTTACAACTGATCAGGGGAACAAAAATGGCAGAGGAATATGCATCACATCCAGAGCAGTTCCACATATTCACTGCAGATGAATATATAGGTGTAGTGCTGGATTATATCGGCTACCTGCCAGATCACTGGGTGCTGGAACGCTTTATATCACAGTCGCCAAAGCAGTTACTGATTGCGCCTGATTGGGGACTGAAGAATTACGAGTTCACGGCCAAGGTGGAGAAAGAAAAAAAGAGAAGAGGTATAGAATAGAATTTATCTTAAATAATTAATACTTAAAAAAATGGCAAACGAAAAAAGAAAAATGAGAGACTTGGTGCAGGATGTCCTGAAGGAGGTCGGCTGCCAGCCAGAGGTTAATGATGCAGATCAGATTGTGTTCATGTTCCAGGGCACACGTTTCTTCATTGACGCAGATAACAATAGCCCATTCATCCAGATCTTTGAGACCTGGTGGGCAAGCATTGGTTTGACCAATCCTGATGCTGAGAAGCTGAAGATTGCTATCAACGATGCAAATGCAAGCGCATTCCCAACTGTATTGTGGTCTATCGATGAGGAGAAGAAGCTGATTGGTGTACACTGCCGTCTGCGCACTGTATTTACCGAAGATCTGCCTAACTTGGCTGACTTCATGCGTGCATTGCTGACTTCATTCTTCCAGGTTAACCAGGGCGTTGATCAGTTGATGAAGCAGTTGACAGGCGTTGAGGATGCTCCAGCTGAAGCTCCAGTTGAGGGTGCAAACTAAGTCAAAACACCGAATAAGAAAAGGGCGATTAATTATCGCCCTTTTTTTTATTCTTTTTCAATTGCGCAGCAATGGCAAATTGCAGTTCTGCGGCATCCTCGTGTCCCAGTTTCAGCAGCACTTCTCCGAAACGCTCGTGAGCCGAAGCATTTTTTGGTGACAGACTTGTAGCTTTATCCAGGTCAGCTGCAGCTTCCTCCAAAAGATTCAGATTTGCCCTACATTTTCCCCGATTGTAGAAGGCCTTGAAACTTCCAGGTGAGAGCTTTATGGCAGTATTATAGCAATTTAGCGCCTCCTGATGATTACCCATCCCGTCTAATGTTACTCCTTTTCTTACCCATGCATCCACATATTTTGGATTCAGTTTCAGGGCTTTATTGTAATTGCCCAGTGCCGCTTTCGCATTCTGGGCCTCTGTGATGCACATATTGCCCATGGTGTAATACTCCTTAGCAAGATCGTTCAGCATCTCTTGCGATTGTTGCATTTGCTCCTCCAATTGTTGGTTTCGCTCTTTCAGTGAGTTGATGATGCTGAGTTTTCGAGTGATGAAACGTCTGGCTAATGGTTTTTCAATGTCATAACGGCTATGTATGGCCTTTATGAAGGTGTCAAACATCTCCTGATACTTACCTTCATCGAACAGCTTTACTGTATCATGATACAAGATGTCGGCCTGTGCCTGTTTCATGGCGCGTTCTACTGCTTGCTGGTCATTGAACCGTTTGGCGAAATTCACGATATCCGGACGCACGAAAATGTCATTGCGCAGGATCTCCTTCTTGAGCTGGATTCCTTCCAGTGAGCGGCATCGTGACAAAGCCACGTAAGCTTGTCCTCCGGCAAAGACGCCACCTGTAAAATCGATGACGACTTTATTGAATGTCAGTCCCTGACTCTTATGGATGGTAATGGCCCATGCCAGTCGGATTGGGAATTGGATGAAAACGCCCAGTTCCTCTTCTTCAATTTTCTTTTCCTCTTCGTTGTATGTGTATCGAACATTGCTCCAACTCTCTTTACGGACTTCGCAGGCTTTGCCACTTTCTGTGATGATGTAAAGCAGTTCCTCTTCCTCGTCAATGGCCTCTATCGTACCTATGGTTCCGTTAACCCATTGACGGTTCTGGTCATTCTTGATGAAGATGACCTGTGCACCCACTTTCAGTTCCAGTTCCTTGAGCGTAGGCAATGATGATTCGGGAAATTCACCTTTGATTTCTCCCTCGAACACGATTGATTCATCGGGTAATTCCGCTAATTTCTGGTCATTGATGAAATCCACATTGTCACGCCGGGTAGCAAGGGTCACGAACATGTTATTTTCGGTCTCTTCAAATTCGGCATCTACTCGAGTATTCAGCAATTGTAAATCAGCATTGCTTGCAGAGTTGGTGCGTATATGATCCAGAACTTTAACGAATACGGCATTCTGCTGACGGTACACTTTGGTTAATTCCACAGAGACCAACTCCATTTCGCCAAACACTTTAGCGGAAAAGAAAAAGGCATTAGGATAAAAACGGTTCAGCAGCTCACGCTCGTCATTTTTTACCACTGGTTCCAATTGAAATACATCGCCTACCAACAACATCTGCTTACCGCCAAAAGGTTCACGCATATTGCGGTTGTAGATGCGTAACACCTTATCAATAAAGTCGATGATGTCTGCTCTGACCATCGAAATCTCATCAATGATAATTAATTCAACCTCCTGCAGCAGTTTACGTGTTGCCTGATTATACTTTAAGGTTTCGCGTATTTTCCGAGGGGAATATCTAGGGTCATCCGGTAGGAGAGGGTAGAAAGGAAGTTTAAAAAAACTATGCAATGTGCATCCGCCGGCATTGATTGCCGCAATTCCAGTTGGCGCCAGCACCACATGTTTCTTCTTGGTATGCGCACAAACATATTTCAGGAACGTGCTTTTGCCCGTTCCAGCCTTACCCGTCAGAAAAACAGACTGATGCGTGTATTGAATCAGCCGCAGTGCCGTTTGAAATTCGGGGTTATTGGTGTCAATGTTTTGTACTTCCATAAAGCATAGCAAAGATACTTCATCTTCACGAATCCTAAAAGTTTTTTAGTTTATTTTACAGACATAGCTTTGCGCTTAGCTATCTTTGTGCTATATTTGCGAAAAGAAAATAAACTATTAACAAGTACAACTATGAAGAAGTTTTTTTTGGCTGCACTGATGTGTGTAATGGCTATGGGCGCTTTTGCTCAGGTTAATTTTAAGTCTGTTGAGGTGAAGGCAAATTTGCGTCATGATTTCGGTATCGGTGTTGGTACAACTGTAGGAATTTCTCAGGATATTGATTTTGCACCTAGTTTTAACGCATTCTTTGTTGATGGTGCCAGCTCATGCTTCACCATTGATGCTGATTTCCACTATGATATTGATTTGGGTCATGAGTTCCACTTGTTCCCATTGGCTGGTCCGGCTTTGTATCATGTAAGTCCAAAAGCTGGTAATGGTGTAACCAAACTTGGTGTAAATTTAGGTTGTGGCCTTGATTATGATTTGGATTATAACTGGACTGTATTTGCAGAAGGTAAGTATCAGTTCCTGTTTAATGCAAATGGATACGACGATACTTTCTTGTCAGTCGGTTGTAAATACAGATTCTAATATATGCAAAAATTGTTGTCGCTTCCACCAAATCTGGTGGAATGCTTTCATGACATAGAAAACGCCGACAGGGACGAGTGGTTTTGTACCAGCGACCCTGTCGGCGCTAAGTTAGGTTCAGGTGGTGGCACTACTTGGTTGTTGCAGGCGTGTCATAATCACCGTTCACCTGAGTTGCCATTCAGTGAGTGGCTTTCAAATGAGAAACGTATCCTGTTACATGCCGGTGGTCAAAGCCGCCGTCTTCCAGGGTATGCTCCATCGGGTAAGGTGCTAACGCCTATTCCTGTTTTCCGGTGGAAACGCGGTCAGTGTCTTAACCAGAATTTACTGTCACTTCAGGTTCCGTTGTATGAGCAGATTATGGAGAAAGCTCCATCTTCTTTTCATACGCTGATTGCCAGTGGCGATGTGTATATTCGTAGCACCGAGCCTTTGCAAGACATTCCGGAAGCTGATGTGGTTTGCTATGGACTTTGGGTAGATCCCAGCTTGGCTAAGAATCATGGTGTGTTCGTATCCCGTAGGGACAATCCGGCAGAGTTGGATCATATGCTGCAGAAACCATCGGTCGAAACATTAGGAAATCTGTTGCAAAACAATCTATTCCTGATGGATATCGGTATTTGGTTGCTCAGTGATAAGGCTGTAAACCTGATGATTAAGCATTCTGTAAAAGAAGATGGTTCTGTAGGATTCTATGATATGTATTCCGAGTTTGGACTGGCTTTGGGAAATAATCCTGTTATCAAGGATGCCGAACTGAATAAGCTGAGTGTTGCCATTCTTCCCTTGCCTGGAGGAGAATTCTATCATTTCGGTACCAGCCGAGAGATGATTTCCAGTACAGTTGCTATTCAGAACTGTGTGATTGATCAGCGTGCGATAATGCATTTTAAGGTTAAGCCACACCCAGCCATGTTTGTACAGAATGCTGATATTCCTATCACGTTATCGCCAGATAATTCAGAGTTGTGGATTGAAAACAGTTTTATTGGCAAGAGATGGGAATTGCAGCAACAGCATATCATTACGGGTGTTCCTCGTAATGATTGGCCTTTACAGTTGCATCGTGGTCATTGTGTGGACGTTGTGCCTTTGGGCGAAACACAGTATGTGGCTCGTCCTTATGGTTTTAACGATGCATTCCGTGGCCCATTGGCGGATCCCGCTACCTTATATTTAGGCGTTGCTGTTAGGGCATGGTTAGGTGCCCGTGGACTGACTCCCGAGGAAATAGAAGGAAATCATGATTTGCAGGCAGCCCGTATATTCCCTGTTTGTGGAAATACAGAGGAACTGGGTCTTGTTCTTCGATGGATGACAACAGAACCTTATCTCGTGGAAGGTGCGGAAGTCTGGAGAAATGCTCGTAAGATGAGTGCTGATGAGATATCATCCTTTGCCAATCTCCGTCGTCTTACCATTCAACGGAATGGATTACGCAAGGAAAGTTGGAAAGCTATTGCACGAAACCATGAGTTAAGTGTGTTCTATCAACTCAATTTGGAAAATGCAGCTCAGGAATTTGCTAAAGAAAATTTGGAATTGCCTGAAAAGCTGGATGAAAAGACAAATACTATAAAACGCATTAGTGACTCCATGTTCCGTGCTCGTGTCAAAACACTGAAGGGGCAGGATGGTTCGCAAGACGAGAATGATGCATTCTCACTCATGCGTGAAAGACTGACAGCAACTGCCAATCATGCTCAGGAACCCAAACTCTCGGTATATGCAGATCAGATTGTTTGGAGTAGAAGTCCTGTAAGAATTGATGTTGCTGGCGGTTGGACTGATACTCCTCCCTATAGTCTTATGCAAGGTGGAAATGTGGTCAATCTTGCGATAGAACTCAACGGACAGCCTCCATTGCAAGTCTATGTGAAGCCATCTGCGGAACCTCGCATAACACTTCGCTCCATTGATTTGGGAGCTGTAGAGATTGTTGAGACTTTCGAGGAACTCTGCCAGTTCAACAAAGTCGGTTCTCCTTTCTCCATACCAAAAGCCGCTTTGGTCTTGGCCGGTTTCCATCCTGATTTCAGTAAAATCCGTTATGCTTCCTTGAAACAACAGTTGCAGGCATTTGGATCGGGTATTGAGATGACCACGCTTTCTGCTATTCCTGCAGGTTCCGGTTTGGGAACCAGCAGTATCCTTGCTTCCACAGTTTTGGGTGCTGTGAACGATTTCTGTGGCCTTGGATGGGATAAATACGATATCAGCAACAGTACGCTAATTCTTGAGCAGTTGCTTACCACAGGAGGTGGATGGCAAGATCAGTACGGCGGTGTCTTGGGTGGCGTGAAGTTGCTTCAAACCATGCCGGGATGGAATCAGCAACCATTAGTCCGTTGGTTACCGGACCATTTGTTTACAGACCCGGATAACCGTAAATGCCATTTGCTATACTATACCGGTATAACCCGTACGGCAAAGGGTATTCTGGCGGAAATCGTGCGAGGAATGTTCTTGAACAGTACCCGCCATTTGGAACTGTTGGAGCAGATGAAGGGACATGCCCTGCAATTGAGCGACGCCATCCAGCGCAATGACTTTAGCCTGTATGGAAAGATGATACGAAAGACATGGGCTCAGAATCAGGCACTGGATTCGGGAACTAATCCTGAATCAGTACAGCGGATTATCCGTCTGATAGACGATTATTGTCTGGGATATAAGTTGCCAGGAGCTGGTGGAGGTGGTTTCCTTTATATGGTAGCCAAGGACGAGGATGCAGCTATCCGTATACGTAAGACTTTACAGCAGGAACAGCCAAATCCTAAGGCCAGATTCGTAGAAATGACGTTAAGCCAGAAGGGTCTGGAAGTGTCTAAATCATAGGCATGACTTAAGTCAAGAAAAGAATAAAAAACGGATGAAATAGCATGTTTTTTTTCCCGCTTATATAAAACACAAGTATCTTTGCAATAGAATTTAGAGAAAGGTATTATTTGTGTTTTTAAAGGTAAAAGATTATGTATTCATTTGATAACTTCCGTGAACAGCTTTATGCTTGTACATTAGAGCTGTTGGGCCCAACATTAGGCCGCTTGATTTTTGGCTTACAATAATAAAAAAACTCCACTCAAACGAGTGGAGTTTTTTATTTTACCTCAAAGTTTATATTACTTTGTGAAAGGTGCATTGATCAGATACTTAGCACTAGCCTCTACACGCTCCATCTGCTTACCGCTGTTGGTATCCTCGATCTCGATGAAGAAGTACTTGTGACCGTTTGCATAGTGAGCCTTGAAGATGTTCTCAAAGTTCATCATACCGCTAGCACCCAGAACCAGACGATCCTTAATGTGCAGCAACTCGATACGGTTACCATACTTGGTGATCCACTCTACAGGATCCTGACCACCCATTACAGTCCAATATACATCCAGCTCGATCAGAACCTTAGAAGGATCTGTGCTCTCGATGAATACCTGCTCGATTGGCTTTGCATCCTGGCTGCCACCGAAACCGCGAACAGCAAATGATGTACGGCTAGAGCGGTCTACCTTATCGAACTCGGTGTTGTGGTTGTGGTAACCGAACTTCATGCCGCGAGAAGCAACGATCTCACCAGCTGCATTGAATACCTCACCTACATACTGAGCATCAGAGATGTTCTCGATGTGAGGCAAACCTGGCTGTACCATATAAGGGCAACCCAGAACTGCGTGATCATCAGCTGCACGCTTCCAGAAGTCCTTAATAACCTCGATGTTGTTCTTGCTATATCTTTCATTTCTCTCCAGACAGTCTGGGTTCAAGTGAGAAGACATGATCTTCAAACCAGCATCATCACACATCTTTTTGTAGTCAGCCATTGTAACGCCGCCTACCTTACCCTTGCCGTAACCAGCCAACTCAAGGTCAGTTACACCAATTTCCTTCAGCTTAGCCAAACCTGGAGCCAATTTGTCACCTCTCAACTCAGGACCCAGTGAATAGGTCTGCAGACCTACATACTTAGGAGCTGCTGGAGCTGGCTTTGGCTTAGCTGCCAATGCATCGATACTCATACCTGGAGCGAACATGCTGCCCAATGTCAGCATACCAGCGCCCTTCAGAAATTCTCTTCTTGTTGCCATAATTTTGTTAATTTATAAGGTTAAAAAATATTTTCAAATTATTCGTCATCTTCGTCATCATCTTCTTCTCTGCGTCCGTCTTCCTTGACCACAAGGATTGATAATTCGTAAAGCAGATAGAGTGGAATGAACACCAGCATCAGGGTGAACGGATCGCCCGATGGAGTGATGATTGCAGCGGTTACCATCAGGACCACAATCGCATGTCGTCTGTAGTCACGCAGGAAACTCTTGCGCAGAATACCCAATTGAGATAACAGCCATGCCAACAGTGGCATCTCGAAAACAATACCCATGACCAGAATCATCATGGTAAAGTTGTCGATGTATGACTGTAAGTTAATCTGGTTCTGGATATTACCACTTAGTTCATACTCTGTCAAAAATCGGAAAGTAAATGGGAAAACCAGCAGGTATCCAATCGCACAACCGATAAAGAACATAATTGTACCGCCCAGAAAAGCCCAGCGCAGATGTCTAATCTCATTGTCGAACAGTGCAGGACGGATATACTTCCACAGCTCGTATACAATGGCTGGGAAAGTGATTACTGCGGCCAGTTGCAGTGATGTGCTGATGTGCGTCATGAACTGCGAAGCCACGTTAATGTTAATGATGTCTACCTTAAAACCGTCATCAAAGTGAAGCACTCCCATGCCAATCTTGTTGATGAATTGGTAGACAAAGAAATTGCTGGATGTTGGCGCCAGAACAAAATCGTCGAAGATGTAAGGCATTGCAATAAAAGTACCGACTGTAACGACGGCCATTATGCATACAATGTGAAAGATTGACCAACGGAGAATCTCAAGATGTTCCCAGAAGGTCATTTCACCTGCTTCTTCTACTATTTCTTCAGCTTTTGTCATTTTTGTTTTTTTCAGGAAATAAGGGTAAGAACACCGTTTTTGGTGCACTTGCCCTTATTGTATAGTGTATTAATCCATAACCTTGATACGGATGTTACGATACTGAACGCGGTCGCCGTGATCCTGGAAACCGATGTAACCCTCGTGGTTCTCACCACCCAGGTTGTTCAGCAACTCAAATGCCAAAGGCCACTTCTCCTGAGAGAACTTAGAAGCCTGCAGCAACTCAGTCCACTGTGGAGTCCACAAGTGATACTCTACTACGTTAGCGCCGTTCTGACCGTGTACAACAGTGCCTTTGTAAACCATGATCTTACCGGTATTCCACTCACCATAAGGATTCTGGTTCTGAGGAGTAGCGATGATCATATCATACAGAGAAGCTGACTGACGGATACCAACGGTAGCACCCAACTGAGCGTCTGGGTGGTTAGCGTTATCCAGAATCTGATACTCTGGAGCAGAGATATAGATTGGCTCCATCTGATCCTCACCAGCCTCGTTCTTGGTCTGGATCTCACGAGCCAGATACAGAACACCTGAGTTAGAACCCTTGTCAACCTTCCAGTCAAACTCCAAGGTGAAGTTCTTGAACTTCTTGTTGATGATCAGGTCACCACCTTCCAAGGTCTGACCCTCACCCAAACCTGTACCGTTGAAGGTCAGGCAGCCATCCTCTACAGTCCAACGCTCTGGAATAACGTCCTTACCGTAACCACGGAAGTTAGCCTTCAGAGACTCCTCGGTACCGTCGAAAATGATATAATAACCATCAGCATCCTGCTTCAGGGTGCTCAGGTCGATCTGTGGCTTATCCAACTCAGTGTATGCTGGAGCGCCTGCTGGTTCCTCAGCTGCTGTCTCTGCTGGAGCTGCAGTCTTGCTACCGCAAGAAGCCATAGCCATCATAGCGCAGATAGCTGCAGAGTAGAAAAATACTTTCTTCATTTCTTTTTATATAAAGTGTAAATACATAGTGTTCCGGGTTCCATTGCTGGCACCCGGAAACACCTTATTAATTATTATGCGTTCAAATCAGGCAATACGAAACCGTTGTGGTAAACTGGCTTAACCAACTCAGCTGCAAACTGCTGTGCGTCAACTGGCTCAGTCCACTCCTTCTTGAAGGTTGGGTGACCCTCGTGTACCTCGAAGCCATCCTTAATCATAGCGCGAACCTTAGCACCTGCTGGGATGTTGGTGAACTTCATGTTCTCACCGTCCCATGCCAATACCTGATTCAGACCCTGCAAACGGATAGCGCAAACACCCATAGCGATCATCTCGGTGAATGGACCAGAAGTTGAGAAGTCTGCGTTAGATGGAGTGCGTGAACCCTTTGGCTCCTTACAAGCGCGGATCCAATCCTGCTGGTGGTTAGTGGTAACCTTGCGCCATACATCTGGGCAAACACCTTCCTTCAACTCAGTAACCTTACCATCCTGGATCAGGTATGGCTTGTTACCATAAGTACCGCTTACGATGATACCCTTCTCACCATAGAAGATAGCGCAACCACCGGAGATGTTCAGGTTTGTACCTGCTGGCAGACCTTCTGGACGCTCTGGCATCAAACCACCATCATACCAACGTACCTCTACCTCTGGCAATGGCAACTTAGGCAGGTTGTCACGTGCTGGGTAAGTCAACTTAACGATCTGAGCGCTTGGGCAAGACTCAGCCATCAATGGGGTAGAGCTACCCTCAACCTTAGTTGGGTACTGCAGCTTCAAACCTACGAATACAGTGTGCAGAATGTGGCAAGCCATGTCACCCAAAGCACCTGTACCGAAATCCCACCAACCGCGGAAGTTCCAAGGAGTATAAGCGTTCTCTACGAATGGACGCATCTCAGCTGGGCCGATGAATGCATTCCAATCCAAGGTCTTAGGCAACTTGCTCTGACCTGCTGGACGCTCCAAACCCTGAGGCCAGATTGGACGGTCAGTGAAAGCATCAACGCGCTTTACTGCACCAATAACACCTGCCTGCAGATAATCGATAGTCAGCTTGGTACCGATGCTAGATGCACCCTGGTTACCCATCTGAGTAGCAACACCGTGCTTAGCAGCCATCTTGGTCAACAGACGTGCTTCGTATACGGTACGGGTCAGAGGCTTCTCGCAATAAACGTGCTTACCAGCAGCCATTGCATCAGCACAAATAATAGCGTGAGCGTGGTCAGAAGTAGCGCAAACTACACCGTCGCACTGATCCAACAACTCTGCGAACATTACCTTATAATCCTTGTACACCTTAATGTTAGGGAACATTGCCTTGTACTTGTCGATAACTGGCTTTGCATATGCCCAGTCACAATCAGCGATACCGATGAACTCCTCGGTCTCCATCTCCTTGATAACTGCTGCACCACGGCCACCAACGCCGACCAACAACAGTTTCAACTTACCTGCCTTTGCAGCAGCTGGTTCAGCCTTTGCAGCCAGAACTTCAGCTGGATTTGCAGACAATGCTGCAGCAGCAACCGCACCTGCCTTCAGGAACGATCTTCTTGACATCTTGTTCATAGTCTTGATTTTTTAGATATTAGTTATAATATATGTATAAAGTTAATCTTCTGTCTTTGGCTCAGCCTTTGGAGCCTCTGCAGGAGCTGCTGGCTTCTTGGTTGGCTCTGCGTTAATCTGCTCCTCGATGTCATTCATGCCATCCTTGAAGCTCTTAACACCCTTACCCAAACCTTTCATCAGTTCAGGAATCTTCTTGCCGCCAAACAACAGCAGTACTACCAGGGCAATGAGGAAAATCTCACCACCACCCAAGTTTCCAAAAAACATGGAAATTGTCATCAAATTCATAGTCGTATTTATTTAATATTTAATTTATCTTTTCTTAAGCAGACCATATCCGTTGGTCATGTTGGCACGGCGAACGTGAATCTGGTGCAATGTTTCCAGATTTCCGATTGCAGGCAAATCGTTCTTGCGGCAGTCATCCAGCATCTTCCAAGCCCATGAAGAGGCAATGTAAGAATCACGGAACGATGGCAGGTGAGTAGAACGGCGACCGCTTACAATACTCTCAGCCATCTTCTGGCACAAACGGGCAATGTTCTTGCCGCCATGAGGCTTCTCCATGCGCTCAGTAATGTTAATACCATGCTTCTCAACAACTGCGGTCTTGAAGTCATGAGTCATGCGTACGAAGCCATGAGTACCAATCAGTTCAATGTATGAATTGTGGGTCTGATCCTTAGACAGCTGTCCGTAAACGAAACCCTGTGTAATATCGTAAACAATGCCGTTTTCGAATGTTCCGTGGCACTGTAACCACCATGGATCCTTATAACTCCACATACGTACAGCCTGTGCATGACCTGTGCTGAACTCAGAATCAGCGAAGAATCGTGTGATATCCACATAATGCATACCGCAATCATGGAATGAAGGTCCTTCAAATTCGTGTCCCTCACCTGGTGACAAGCCTGGAGTCATGTGGCAAACGCGAATGATTGCCAATTCTCCAATCTCACCTGACTGTACGAAACGCTTCATCTCGCGGCAGAACCATGCGTTGCGAAGATACAGGTTTACGGTTGTGAACTCCTTGGCTGCTTCAGATACTTCTACAGCTCTCAATTCGTCTTCCAAATTATAGGCAATAGGCTTCTCTGCAATAACATGCTTGTGGTACTTCAAAGCCTTCTCAATTTGTGATTCGCGAACATCTGCCAATGTAAACAAACCTACACAGTCAATCTTTGGGTCATTGAAGATAATGTCTTCATCTGTTACGAATGTTGCTTTAGGGGCCAATTGAGCTGCCAACTCCTTGGCGATAGGAGAAACGTCGCAGATATATACTACCTGCCACACTTCGCTAGCAAGCAGGGCTCTCAGGTACATCTCACCCATGCGGCCCAATCCTATAAGTCCAATTTTAAGTGTTTCCATTTAGGTTATCAAAACAAATTACGTCACAAAGATACTCAAAAAAAATAAATCACCGCATCAAAACCCCGATTTTGTAATCTATATACCCTAAAATGACGGTATTTTTGCAAAAAACGAAAGTATTTATGGTGTTTTGTCAACTCTACATTGCAATGTTTTTTTGCTTTTTTGACGTAAAAATAAGTGAAATGTTTCCTTTTCCCGGATAAACAACCTATCTTTGCACAAATCGACAGTGTTTGTGGAATAAGAATCATAAACTAATAAAATACCAAAACTATGAAGCAAGTGTTTGTTTTGTGTGCGGCAGCCATGCTGTTTGTCTGCTGCGGTAAAAAACCTCAGGCTCAGGACGAGATTCCTGCTAAACCTCAGTTTTCTACCTTCTCAGACCACGTTTTGAGCGTGGCGCGTCAGGACAGTATCTCATTGCTGGATGCTGCCAAATGGGTACATTCTATCGGTATTGATGGTATTGATGCCCGTACTTCTTTGAGTGATGAACAGATGGCCGATTTTGATGCTGCAGGTCTTCAGCATGCTTGTGCTATTCTGGATGTAGTTTACACAAAAGATCCTGTGCCAGAGTTACAGGAAAAGGCTATTGTATTTTGCAAAAAACACGGATTTGAACGCTTGATGTATTGTCCTCCTTTGCTGCCTGAAGGTGCTACTCCAGAGCAGAAAGACAGCCTGATGGCAGATACCAAAGCCTTTGCTGAAAAGGCCATTTCGGCTGGTATTGATTTGCTGTTCGAGGATTATGATAATCCACGTGCGATTACATTTAATATGGAAGCTTTGGATAAATTGTTCGCAGCCATTCCTAATGCAAATCATGCATACGATACCGGTAACTTCTTTTTTGCCGGTGATGACCCAATTCAGACCTTTGAGCATTTTCGTGACCGCATCTCTCATGTTCACTTGAAGGACCGCGTGGCAGTGGGTGATAAGGCATCTCCGGCAGCGGGTACAGGTGCTGTTCCATGCCGCCAGTTGGTTGATCGTTTGATGGCGGAAGGTTATCAGGGCTGGATTACTATCGAGGGTTATGGCGCAAAGGATATGAAGGAGCAATTGAAGGTTTCTGTTGAAAATATGATCAAGTAAAATATGAAACCGAGAGTTGTATTTGTCTTTTGTCTGTTGGCAGTGCTTTTGTGTTCCTGCCAACAGAAAACTTCAGCTCCAGTAACGGATAAAACGGCTGTCAGCTTGAATCCATTGATGGATGTGGATGGCAATCCTGTGAATTTTGGAGATCCGTTCCTGCTTCATGCCAGCAATGGCCGTTATTATATGTACGGCACTTCCGAATCGGGCAGTAATGATTACAGTTGCTATTCCAGCGATGATATGGTTAATTGGAAAAATGAGGGTGTTTGTTTTGACCCTGCTGATGATTGTTGGGCAGAGAACTGTTTCTGGGCTCCGGAAGTTTATGAAATCGATGGCAAGTTTTATATGCTTCACAGTGCCAACTGGCGTGAGAATCCCAACAATGAAGGTGAGAATTTCCGTATCGGTGTGGCTGTAAGTGACAAGCCGACAGGTCCTTTTATCCCATTGATGAACCGTCCTATTTTCGACCCTGGTTATCCTATCATCGATGCCAATCTGCTTGTTACCGAGGATGGCCGTTTGTTCCTGTATTATTCTCGCTGCTGCTATAAACATGCGGTAGAGAGTGAGCTGGCAGAGAAACTCCGTGCAGAGGGTAAGGCTGATGCCATTGAAGAGAGCTGGATTTATGGCGTTGAGATTGAGAAGGATTTCAGCGGAGCTATCGGCGAGCCCGTAATGCTGTTATGCCCTCCAACCAAGATGGATGATCCTCAGACCGCATGGGAAAGTCAGTCGGCTTTGTCGGGCGAGGCACAACGCCGATGGACTGAAGGCTCATTTATTTTCCGCCATGAGGATACTTATTACATGATGTATTCCAGCAATTTCTATGGCGGACCTTATTATGCTGTAGGTTATGCAACCAGTAAGAGTCCTTTAGGCCCATTCACCAAGTCGGCTGATAATCCGGTGTTACAGCGTAACAACGACAAGGGTGGCGAGGTGTTCTGTACTGGACATAATATGGTGCTGCAGGATGACGATAAGATGTATTGTGTTTATCATGCACATACAGACTATACCGATAGTCTTACGCGTGCCATTTACGGTAATACCCGTAGAATTGCTTTCATTGATGAGATGGAAATTACTCCGGAAGGAAAATTGGTAGTCCACGGACCTACCACAAAATAATAAGGAAAAAGGGTTTGCGGAACTCCGCAAACCCTTTTTTTATCAGTCATTGAATATATTTTTCAACCCGTCGATAAGCCCTTTCAGCTCACTGGCTGCTCCTGCAATTCTGGTTATGGCGCTGGACGCTACGCTTTTGCCAAACAGCGCAATGCTTTCACCCTTCAGCTGGCCAATTTCCTTGCGCTCCTCTGTGGTATATTTGTCGCGATGTTTGTTTATCTTGTCATTGATTTCCCTGAAGTCGGCAGCAGCTTCCTTCCATTCGGCAATCGAATACTCTGTACCGTGTTTTTCCAACCGGTCATTGAAGTGACGCAAATCATTCACGGCGCTCATCTTGGTGCTGCACGATGTCAGTACCAGTACAGCCAGGCTCATCATAACGCATTTCAGTTTCATGTTTTCTCGCTTTTGGGTGCCATTTGGTCTGGCACGGTTAGTATGTTGCAAAGAAACAAAAACTTTGCAGTTTCTGCAAGCAATTAACATGGTTTATCACATCAGATACTCTGATTAACAGCTTCGTCTAATTTATCGTTGAGCTCCAGCATCCATTGTGGAAGTTTTGATTTCGCCATGTCGATCAGTGCTTGCGGCATAAATCTGTAGTATGCGTATGCCATGGGGCCGGCAATGGCAGCCAGTGTGTCCGCGTCGCCACCCAGCGAGATGGCCAGCTTCAGGCTGTCCTCATAATCCTGACTTTCCAGGAAACAGATCAGTGCTGCTGGTACTGTCAGTTGGCAGGTCTCGTCAAAGAAATAGTCTGGCTTGATGGCGGCATAGGTCAGTTTACTCCAATCCGGATAGTATGCATTCAGCACCTGTTCACGGATAAAATCCTTTTCTTTTCCCTTCATGCCGTAGAAAATGGCCAATGCAGTGGCCACGGCGCCTTTGATGCCATCGGGATGATTATGAGTAGGCATGGCTGTTAGTGTTGCCAAACTGATACATTCTTCCTTTGTTTTAGCCAGAAAACCAGCAGCTGCACATCGCATGGCTGATCCGTTTCCAAAACTTCCGTAGGCTGGAGTAACTGATGGATAGAGCAACCAGCGTGCCATTCGGCCACCAAAACCTCGGTGGAAATCCTGCCTGCCTCTTCGCCACAGGCACTCTGCCATGTCTTTGTTCTCAAGTATAGCCTCGGCACAGGCAAATGTGCAGATAGTGTCATCGGAATAGGTGCTGATGGGATTCAGCAGATCTACGGCCTTATAGTTCTTAGTCCGTCCTTCAAATTCATAGGGTACGCCACAAATGTCGCCAATAGCAACGGATAATAGCAGATTCTTCATATAGATAGTTTTTTTAGGTTCATAATGGCTTAATTTAAACGATGTATCTCCAGAACACTTCCGGTAGGCTGATGTTTGGTACAATTCTGGCTTCTTCAAACAGACGTGCCATCAGTCTGGCATCCCAGCCTCCATGACCGCATCCGATTGGAGTAACCAGAAATCGTGTATGAGGATGGCGCTTGGCCATGTCGATAAAACGTCTGATGGCTTGGATTGTCACTTGAGGACGGCATCCTGTGGTGGGAATGGCATAACTTTGTCCACACCAGCCCTCACTGATGCCGTATTCGGCGCCAAACCGGTGCACGGCGGCTCTGGCTGCGCCTCCATCGTGAAGCCCGTGAATGTTGCTTCCGAATACAAAAACCTCATCGGGACTCAGGCGGTCAATCCGTTTTGCGGTAACCCGGTTTGAGGGAATTGAAACCATTGCTCCTGCCTCGTCAATAATGATCAGATTGAATGCTCTAGTTTTCTCTACGTAGGGTGTGCTTGTTTTCTCCATGTTTTTTCTCCTTTCTCTACGACTGGTTTTAATATTAGTTGAATTGCTTTGTGTATTTCTGACGCAAAGATAGGGTAAATTTATAATGCCTCCAAATTGTTTGCGTAAAAATCACACAAAATAGAATGGTTTTAACATTTATTTGCGTAATAATGACACAAACGTGGGAAAATGGGCGTAAATTTGCATCGAACAAACCAATATGACTATGTATACCTATAAATATCCGCATCCGGCAGTCACAACCGACTGTATTGTGTTTGGTTTTGACGGCAGTTCGTTGAACCTGTTGCTTATTAAAAGAGGTTTGGACCCCTTTAAGGATAAATGGGCACTTCCTGGCGGTTTCCTGAAAATGGACGAGACAGCCGATCAGGGAGCTTTACGTGAATTGCAGGAGGAAACGGGAGTCAAAGATATCTATATTGAGCAGCTTCAGGCATTCACAGCTGTGGATCGTGATCCGCGTGAGCGTGTGCTGACCATTGCTTTTCTGGCTTTTGTGCGACAGGAAAACTACGAGCTTATTGCGGGTGATGATGCCGCGCAGGCTCAGTGGTTCTCTGTTGCCCAACTTCCGGAGCTGGCTTTCGATCATCAGGAGATTATTCGTGTGGCTCTTCAGAAACTGCGGTGGAAGATTACCTACGAGCCTTTAGCTTTCCGTCTGCTTAACAAGGCTTTTACCATGACGCAGGTGCAGACCATTTATGAGGTGGTACTTGGGCAGACGTTCGACCGGCGAAATTTCCATAAGAAAATGACCTCGCTAGGTTATATTGTTCCTACCGATCAGCAGGTGCGCAACAGTGGCCGACCAGGTACGCTCTACACATTTGACGAGGAAAAGTATCTTCAACAGGTGGAGAACCGGAATGTTTTTTGATCGCTCTTTTATTTCTTTCTCACCATACAGGCCACAGGCCGTCTCTTTAGCAGGCCACCCACGCAGGCTGCATTACATCCTATACATAGGGTGAATGGTTCATTGTGTAGTGCTTTCTTCAGCATTTCCGGATCGGCCAGGAACGGACGGCCATAGGCAACAATGTCGGCTTGTCCTTCCTGTAGAATCTGCTCGCCACGTTCCGGTGTATGAATCCATCCCACTGTGGCCACCGGAATAGTGACAACTTGTTTCACCTGATGAGCCACAGAAAGTGTCCAGCAGTGTGGTACGGCTCCTCGTGGAGGAATGGTATCTGCCAGATTGCCGGTATGATTGGCTTGTGCCACTTGCAAGGCATCGGCTCCGGCCTGTTGCAGCAGTAGTGCTGCTTGTGGGGCCTCTTCTACTTGAACACCTCCTTTGCCTCTCAGGGTGCCATCCTCGTTGGTGGTAATGACGGGCAGTTTGTATTCGATAGGCGTACCAGGAAGTGCCTGTTTGATTTTGCGGATCAGTTCGGTGCTGAATCTGCATCGGTTTTCCAAAGTGCCGCCATAATTGTCGGTACGCTTGTTGATCAGTTCTGATAGGAATGAACCTAACAGGCGATCGCCATGCAGCTCAATGATGTCGGCACCGGCTTTTACGGCACGGATGGCGCAGTCCGTCATCACTTGCTGAATCTGCTCAATCTGAAGTGTAGTAGCTTCCGATGCAAAATGCTGCATATCGTAATGCATCTTGGCATATGCAGCTCGGGTTGCCTCTGCCTTGACTGCTTCTTCTGTTTGCATTCGGGCGTGGAGAATCAATCGCCCCACTTCGGGCACATCGTATTCTGGATAGAAAATCTGCATACCCAGACAAGCACCGTGGCGGTGAACCGCATCAGCCAGAGGCCGGAATCCGGAAATCTGATCATCGTTGAACAGTTTGGGGGTAGGGGTCATGGTGGGGACTGGCGCCACATCGCCCAGAACGATGTAACCCACTTCGCCTTGGGCTAATTCTTCATAAAAGGCAATGCATTTTTCACTTGGTAAACCGTCGGCATTTTCATACCCTGTGGTCATTGGGGGAAACATTACCCGGTTTTTCAGTTGCACATTGCCTATCCGGATAGGCTCAAACATTTTTCTTAGTTCCATAGTTCAGATGTTTTCAGTTCCGGTCAAATAAGGCCGTAAGCTTGTTGTTTTCGCAAATATAGTTATTTATTCAATCTCTTGGTACTGATTGCGGTGAATTTTTTATTCTTTCGAACAAGTGATTGACCGCTTGGATTTTCCTCTTTCGTGAGGTCGTAATTTTTTTCGCACGTGCTCGTAATTCTTTCAGTATTGGCCACTACCGTAAGAATCGCTATGTCATTTATGATATAGCAAAGGTACTGAGAATTATTTTGATAGCAGAATTTATTCAACAAATTAATGTTAAATATTAAGTGATTTAATTGTTAATTTTATCGTTGCCGTTTTCGTGTGTTTTTTAGTAAAGACGGGCATCCTGGGATGGGGGCAGAGTGACAATTTGTGACGAAGTGACGTTGTGACACCGTTTTTTATGCCACTTACCCTCTTTTTGCAGAAAATGTAGAAAAAACTTTTTATATATATAATATATATTATATATATAAAGTATTTTTTTTGAAAAATACCTCTTTTGAGTGGGGAGTGGCAGAAAATCTGCTGTCACAACGTCACCTTGTCACCACTTTGCACATACCCCAAACAGATTCTTTCTTTGCAATTCGTTCATTTACAAATATTAAAGTGAATTGTAAACGCATGAATAATTTCGTGCCATTCTCCCAACCGATCAGAAGTTAGAGGGAGAGGGGATAATAACAGGTCGAATGGTGGTCTTGCCCAGGGTTGGATACAAACGATATTATTGTTTATTATTTTATATGATATGATAATTAATATTATATTGTATTTAATAATAATTGAAATAATGATAATAATAATAAATTACAAATATAATAATATAATATTATTAATAATAAATTAATTAAAACATATAATTGAGAAGTAAAATGATATTTTTGTTTCGAGCTAGTA
>JAZQPA010000058.1:0-10210 GCA_045628125.1 Bacteroidaceae bacterium | reverse complement strand
TTACCGTGCAAGCCGAGAGGAGAGTCAAGCTTGCTTGCTATCCCGAGGCGCTGCCGGTAATCGCTACAGCAATGTGGGAGAGTAGGTAGGCGCCGTTTTTCAGAAGACTTCGAGACAGCAATGTTTCGGAGTCTTTTTTGTTTGTACATCTGCGTAAAAAGCATTACTTTTGCAATATAAATCAATAATAGTATGAAAAAAATCTTTCTATTCTTATTCTTTATTGCTTTATTTTGTAATGTGATGGCTAGCCCCAAGATCATTCGTATCGGAACAAAGAATATTGATCTAGTTTTACAGGTGGCAGAGTCCGGCCGTGTATATCAAACGTATTTAGGCTCAAAATTTAAGAATGAATCTGATCTGGAGTTGTTGCCATGGTATGTACATGCTGCTACTGATGGTAGCGCAGTTCGTCGTGGATGGGAAATTTATAGTACTTCTGGTAATGAAGATTTTTTTGAACCTGCTTTAGCTATTCATCATAACGATGGTAATGCTTCTACCTATTTATATTATGTCTCATCCGAATCCCATGTCATTCCTGGGGGTATTGAGACCGTGATTGTTTTACGTGATAATAAATATCCAGTAGAAGTCACAATGCATTATCAAGCTTATGAAAACGAAAATGTCATAAAAGCTTGGACAGAGATTAAGCATCAGGAAAAGAAACCAATAGTCATGGATACCTATGCTTCGTCTATGATTTATTTTGAACGTTCATCTTATTTTTTGAATGAATTTAATGGAGACTGGGCAACAGAGATGACCATGTCTTCTCAGCAGTTGCAGAGAGGCAAGAAGGTTATTGATACCAAATTGGGTAGCCGTGCCGCTATGCACACTCAGCCATTTTTCCAGATTGGTCTGGATCAGCCGGTTCAGGAGAACCAGGGCGAGGTGGTTTTGGGTACCATAGGTTGGACCGGTAATTTCAGATTTACTTTTGAAGTGGATAATGTAGATAATTTGCGTGTCATATCCGGAATTAATCCTTATGCATCGGCTTACGAGCTTAATCCTAATGAAGTATTCCAAACTCCTGAGTTCATATTTACCTTGAGTCAAAACGGAACTGGCGAGGCGAGCCGTAATTTGCAGGCTTGGGCAAGAAAATACCAGTTGAAAGACGGTATGGGTACCCGCATGACACTATTGAACAACTGGGAGAACACTGGATTCAATTTTAATGAAGAAATCCTCTCCAAGTTGATGAAAGAGACCAAGCAGTTGGGTGCCGATATGTTTTTGCTGGATGATGGTTGGTTTGCTAACAAATATCCACGAAAAAACGATCATGCCGGTTTGGGCGATTGGGAAGTTACTCATGATAAATTGCCAGGTGGAATTCCTGCATTGGTCAGATATGCCAAAGAAGCAGGCGTTAAGTTCGGAATCTGGATTGAGCCTGAGATGGTCAATCCTAAGAGTGAATTGTATGAAAAACATCCGGATTGGGTGATTGAAAACCCATCCCGTGAGACTTACTACTACCGCAATCAGTTAGTGCTGGATTTGAGCAACCCAAAGGTTCAGGATTATGTATTTGGGGTGGTTGATAAGATAATGACCGAGAACCCTGACATTGCTTACTTTAAGTGGGATTGTAACAGTCCTATCACCAATATCTATTCGCCCTATCTGAAGGAAAAGCAAAGCCAGTTATATGTAAACCATGTTCGTGGTGTATATAATGTCTTTAAGCGGGTTAAGGAAAAATATCCTAATTTGCCGATGATGATGTGCTCTGGTGGTGGCGGTCGTTGTGATTACGAAGCATTAAAGTATTTCACCGAATTCTGGTGCTCAGATGATACCAACCCTATAGAGCGTTGTTATATCCAATGGGGATTCTCGCAGTTTATGCCAGCAAAGGCGATGTGTGCACATGTTACCAGTTGGAACAAGGCGACTTCTGTAAAGTTCCGTACCGATGTCGCTTCAATGTGTAAGTTGGGATTTGATATCGGATTAAAGGAACTTAGTACTGATGAACTGGCTTATTGCCAAAGTGCAATCAGCAACTGGAATCGTTTGAAACCCGCAATTCTGGAAGGGGAACAATACCGATTGGTCTCTCCTTATGAGACAAATCACATGGCACTGAACTATGTGGATGCCCAAAAGCAGAAGGCGGTATTGTTTGCCTATGACATTCATCCTCGTTATGGTGAGAAAATTATGAAGGTGAAACTTCAGGGACTGGATCCTGATAAGCGATATAAGGTGGAAGAAATCAATCTGATGCCAAATCGACGTTCAACTTTACCGGAAAATGGTAAAACCTACAGCGGTGATTATTTGATGAGAATAGGTCTGAGTGCCTTGACTACAGGGCAGGCTCAGAGTAAAGTTATAGAATTGACAGCAGAATAAGTTATGAAAAAGATAGTTTTATTTTTACTTCTGGCCTTGACGATGGGAGCATGTAAGGCAGAGAAAAAAGGTGAGATGCTTACCCGTTCGGTTGCAGAGGGTGAGACAGTTGTTTTATTTGAAACCTCCGCAGGAAATTTCAAGGTAAAGTTGTACAATGAGACTCCAAAACATCGTGATAACTTCATCAAACTGGTAAAGAACAAGACTTATGAAGGTATCATTTTTCATCGTGTTATCAAGAGTTTCATGATACAGGCAGGTGACCCTACAGCAAAAAATGTTCCACCTGGTGAGGCTTGCGGTGCTGGTGATATCGGTTATACTGTACCATGCGAGATTGTTTATCCTAAATATTATCATAAGTTTGGTGCATTAGCTGCGGCCAGAGAAAATGATGATGTAAATCCGAAACGTGAGTCTTCCGGTTGCCAGTTCTACATTGTTACAGGTCAAAAGTGGACTCAGCCAAAATTGGAATTCAAGGAAAAGGAACTCAATGACGCCCGATTAAAAGTCTATTTCGATTCTATCAGCTCCAGCCATCACGACGAAATTGTAAGCCTGCGCAAGGCTAAGGCTGTGGATAAGTTAAGTGCGCTTCAGGATACCATGGAAGCTCAGGCTAAGCGTAGACTTGCTGAAAGTCCCGCATTTAAGATTACTCCTGAAATGCTGAAGGATTATACCACAATCGGTGGTACCCCACATTTGGATAATGCTTATACAGTCTTTGGTGAAGTAATTGAGGGTTTCGATATTATCAACGATATCCAACAGGTTCGTACAGATAGAAGAAATAGACCGGTAGATGATGTGACGATTATCAGTGTTTCAATCGTACAATAATAAAAAAGGATGAGTGATAAACTCATCCTTTTTTATTTCCATTTTGCAGCGTATTCGGTAGGAGTCATATTGAATGACTCTTTGAAGTGCTTAGTGAATAATTTAGGAGAATTGTATCCCAATTTGTAGGCAATCTCTGAAATCTGCAATTGACTCTCTTGTAATAGTTGCTGAGCTCGCTTCATTCGAATGATTCGGATAAAGTCGATAGGATTCTTTCCGGTAATCTTGGATAGTTTCTTGTAAAGATGACCACGTGAGAGATTCAGCTGCTCTGCAAGCATTTCCACAGAGAAATCAGGATTCTCAAAGTTCTCCTCAACGACTTGAACTGCTTTTTGGATAAATTGCTGGTCAAGTGGAGTTATGGTTATCTTACTAGGTTCAATTTTAACTTCACGATCAAACTGTTCCTGGCGTTTCAGATGGTTTTCCAACATTTTCTTAACACGCAGTTTCAGAATTTCCATACTGAATGGTTTGGTGATGTAATCATCCGCACCATGGGTTAGACCTTCTACCTGATAGTCGTCACCAACACGGGCAGTCAGTAAAATTACAGGAATATGCGATGTGCTGATGTCCGATTTGATGGTTTGACAGAGTTGTAATCCATCAATGATAGGCATCATTACGTCACTGATGACCAGATCCACATTTTCCTGTTCCAATACCTGAAGGGCTTCCTGTCCGTTTGTCGCTTTCAGAACATTGTATTGAGTTGAGATGCTGGCAACCAAGAAATTGAGGAACTCAATATTGTCGTCAACCACCAGAATGGTGTAGTTGACATTCTCGCCCAACTCTGCGTTTTTCTCAGCTTTCTCTGATGGCTTTTCTGTCTGAACGTCAGTACCCAGTTTTGCCCGTAATGGAAGTAGAATGGTAAAGACAGTGCCATTGGGGACATTATCTGATACAGTTATCGTTCCATGATGCAGGTCTACATATTGCTTTACCAGATACAAACCGATACCACTTCCACCTTGACTGTGATCTTGTGATTCAATTTGATAGAAACAGTCGAAGATTTTATCTTTCTGATCGGCCTCCATGCCGCAACCACTATCTTGGAACACAATTTTCACCCATTGTTCCTGAGCAACAGTTTCTGTACTGATTCCCAGACCTATTTTTCCCCCATTAGGAGTAAACTTGAATGCATTAGAGATAATATTAATTGTGATTTTACGCAGTTTGTCGTAATCACAATCCATCATAATCACAGATTTTGATGTGTCCAGCGTATATTGGATATTCTTCTGCTTAGCCAGACTGTCAAAGGATTGGAATTGGTCTCGTACCAAAGCTACAATATCACAATGCATATAACTGATATTCTCGCCTGCTGCATCCAACTTTCTGAAATCCAGAAGCTGATTAATCAGCTCCAGCAAGTAATTTGCATTGTGGTTGACCGTAGACAGAAGCGAGTTCTGGTATTGGGGGTATTTATTCATAAATTCCTCCAATGGGTTGATGATGAGAGTAAGTGGGGTGCGCAATTCATGACTGACATTGGCAAAGAACTGCAACTTCATATCCATCATCTTTTTCTGATGCTCTGCTTCTTGTTGGATTACCTCCCTTTGAAGTTTCTTCTTTCTGCGGCTTCTCACATTATAAATCACAATCCATGCCAATAATCCGGCTAGAATGGTATAAACCAGGTATGCCCATCGGGTCCGGTAGAAAGGCGGATATACATGTACATTGATGGTCTTGATGTTCGGCGAGAAATCTCCATTGGCATTGCTTGCCTTTACTTCCAGTTTATAATCTCCTTCAGGAAGCAGAGTGGCATTTATCTCGTTACCACTCATTTTTGTCCAGTCTCCTGTTCCGTTTATCCGCAGGAAATATGAAATCTGTCCCTTGTTGTTGAAATCCAGTGTGGAGAATCTGGCAATTACAGATGTGTTGCCTTCTGGCAATGAAATCTCATAGGTTGATTCCATGGACTTCCGGTGCAACAATTCCATGACTGATGGGAGTGGTGATACAAGATCTGTCAGGTGCACCACACCATTGTAATTGTTCGAAACGATGTCCTGAGGAATAATAATACTGTATCCCTCTGGTGTTCCAACAAAAATATTTCCATTTTTCTGCTTGTAGATAGCACGCTCATTGATGTTGTTGCTTACTACACCATCCGATTCAAAATATTGGGCAATACTATACGAATCTTTAACCCATTTCAGACGGTTTAGTCCGTTAGCCGTTCCAACCCAGATTTGCTGATTGTCATCTTCGGCTATGGATGTTATGGAATTGGAACTGAGTCCATCAGCTATGGTCAAACGCCCCACCTTTCGGGTCTTCAGGTCGAAATAGGTTAATCCTTCTGCATTTCCCATCCAGACAATGTCTCTGGAATCTTTGTACAGGGCTAAGATGGCAGTATTCTCCATCAGCAGCATGTCGTGTTTTCCTGTATTTACGTCCAGTCCTAGTAATCCTTTGGACGTGGCGGCATATAAGGAATCCACACCATTGTAAGCCATGGAACGGATATTCAGCCTGTCTTGGTATATGGTCTCAAACTTCATGGTTTGAGTATTAACTTTCTGTATGGTACCATCCAGGGTTGCCAGCCACAGGAATCCTTCCTTATCAAAGAAAAGGTCATAGATGATGTTGCTCGCCAGTTCACTGTTGCTTATGGTGAAATGTTCTACCCGGCCGTTCTGGTATTTGAAGAGACCGTTTTGGAATGTTCCCAACCACAGGCAACCTTTTGAATCTGTCTTTATGGTCTGGATGACGTTTGCCTCCACGGGAACCTTGACTACGCTATTGTCCGACTGTAGTTTGAGTAATCCTCCTCCATCGGTTCCTAACCATACATCTTCCTTATCTTCATAAAAGGAGATGACATCGCTATGCGGAATCATGTGGTGACTCAGAATAACCTGAGCATGAGGTGAAAAATAGGAAATACCCTTTTTGAAGGTTCCTAGCCAGACAATACCATCTTTATCCGAACAGATGGCTGTCAGGTTGTCACTGGCAATTGTATGGGATTGTAGTGGATTATTAACTAATCGGATTACATTTCCGGAACCAGGCTTAAGCACAAATGCTCCCTGGTGGCTGGTAATAATCCACACATTGCCATTGCCGTCTTCGGTAATGGCTCTTACTCGATTGAATATATTCTGAACATTAGAGAGGACTATCTCCTCCCACTCCGATGATGGATTTTTTTTATAGAATAGTTTGCTGTTCTGAAAGGTATGAACCCATAATCCGCTGGAATGGTCTACGAAGATATGAGGTGTTTGTCCCGCTATGGAAGAGACAAACTGTTCAGGGATGGGTATATCTACAGTTGAGAGCGTATTTACATCAATGGCTACTAATTTTCCGGAATGGAAAATGGTATAAAGATATTCATCTGCTACATAGATTTCCGAAATGTCTCCATGTGTGATGGCTATCTTCTTTGTAGTGTCTTGCCGTTTGTTGTAAATATAAAGACTCTGCTTGTTGTAAGCCCACAACATGTCACGTTTGCGGCTTACACCAATTTTCAGGATAGAATCGGGATCAATGTTGATGTTGCGCAGAAATCCGCCAATATCCTCATTGAACCGGTCTGTATTGTAATCGAAATAGGAATATCCTGTTAGTGTTTCTGCCCAAATATGGCCATCCCAGTCCTCAAAGATGTTCTGAATCTGATTGTTTCTGGGTTGACCGGCAAAATTAGTAAAAGAGAGAAAGTGGTAGGAGTCGTATCGGTTCAATCCTGCAGATGTTCCTACCCAAAGGAAACCGTTACTGTCCCGGTACAAAGCTGTGATGCTGTTGTTGATCAGTCCATCGGATGATGTAAGATGCCGGAACATAAAGGGAGGTTGTTTCCCGATGGCGCCAAGCGCCTCGGAAAACAATCCCACCCATACAATCATTAACCCAATGATAGCATAGCGATATCTAGTGAGTCTTTTTATCATTTATCAGTACTTGAAAGCCTTGTAAGAATGAGGCATCAGTTTCATCTTGAATACGGTCTGGTCTTTGGTGTATTGAGGAATACGTGCCCAAGCCTTCTCGCCTACCTGTACGGCTGTTGGCTTCAATTTCTCACCTGTCTGCAAGTTCTCGATGTTTCCAATATTATTGTTCACAACAATATTGATGTCAACAGGCTCGTCGTTGAAGTTCTCAACCACAAAGGTCTTGTTGTCATAAGGGAACAATGCCACCTTTGATGGACCTTCAATGTACAGACCGCAGTCCTTACTCATCATATGTCTGATCGTGTTCAGGGCACCTGCCGGATATTGATACAAATCACCAAAATCGTCAGGGATGGTCAGAACATACAATGTACCATTGGAGTAACTGTCACGCAACAGAATTGGATAACCGGAAACGCCACCAGTCAATGGACGGCCTGCGCTAACTACTTCCCATGCATCGTTAGTGAAGTATTTAACCTGAGGGATGATAAACTCACGCTCAGCCTTTCCTGCCTTGCCAAAGTCCTGAACAATAGCCTTCAAATCACCGCAGTAGAGTTCACAAACATCAGCCAACTTGTCCTTGATGGCCTTCAGCAGTCCGGTTGTGACAATCACATCACCACCTTTCTTCAGTTGGGCCTTGATCTTATCCATGATCTGAGGATCCTTTGCTGCCTGCTGTGTCAGCAGAATCTGCTGCTGGTTTGTCTGGAAGGTTGGATACATGTTCATTGGAAGACCAATCATACCCAGATAGTTCTGCAGGAAGTCCTCGCCGTTAGAATGATATGGTTTGTAGCTTACCAAACCGATAGGATTACCCAGCTTGCCGATGATTTCATCCGTATGTCGCAAGGTCACGCTTGAGATGCGTGCCATGGTGGTTGGAGTAACGGTCTCTTTGCCTCTCTGGAATGGAGCGGTCATCTCATCATAGTTGAAGCTGGTACCCATACCCTGCCATGGAGTACGGAAACTCTCGTTCAGCTTTACTTCGTACAACTGCATGTAGTTCCACAGAATGATTTCTGGAGTCTTGGACAGCATGGTCAGGTGCAACTGCTCTGCATAACGGTCCATACCCAGGTTCAAACCACCCTGGTCAACCCAACCACCACCATTTTTACCTGGCGCAATGTTGTCGAAATAACGTACTACATTATAGCTCAGGTAGTTCTGAAGGTGCTGGTCGCTGGCTGGATCGCGGGTCTCAGTACCAGTCCACAATCCGTCAAAATACAGAGGCTCTGCTTCCAGATTGAAACCTGAACCCTGGAAATGGTCATACCAGTTAGGATACTTCACAATAACCTTGCACTTAGGATTAACCTTGTGGGCAGGGTCCACAATCAGTTCCTTTCCTGCCTTTGCCATCAGTTCCAGACGGTATTCTGTCCAACTCTTATTGCCCTTTGCTGCAATCTCATCGTCATTCTTCACGTCAATGAAGAAGAAATCATCCAGAATGAAGTCGTCGAAGTGCTTAGCTGTGTATTCTGCAATTTCCTGAACTTTCTTGCGGTCCTCTGGACGGGCATAGCTGAATGTCTGAAAATCATTAGGCTCCATGATGGTATAGGTGATACCACCGCCCACTTCTAGTCCTTTGCTCTCAAAGAATTTCTTGACTTTCAGTAGTAACGCTTCATCTACGATGACCATGTCGCGGTGAGTTTCCAAGTAAATCTTGTCCAGATCTACCTGTTTGCTTACCACTTCCCAAGTTTCCTCCAGGAACTTCTGGTCTTTCATCTTTACGATATCGTATGAACGGATATACGTAGAGACTTTAAAGTTCTTGTACTTTCCCGCATAACTGTTTGCGCAAATCATAGCGCAGATCAGCAGACAAAATAATCGTAAAAGTTTCATAATGTTATTTTATTTAAGGTTTGTGTCTTGTGTCAGTCGGATATCCTGTGATGAGCTACCTACCATCAGTTTCACAGCACCTTTCTCAATGTCCCACGCATTGGTGGTCTCGTTCCAGTGACGGAAGTCGTTGCGTGCCAACAGAATATTAACCTGCTTTGATTCACCAGCCTTCAAGCTGATACGCTCAAAACCTTTCAACTCCTTAACAGGTCTCTGAATCTTTGAGTCTGGTCTTGATGCATATACCTGAACCACCTCGTCAGCATCGCACTTTCCGGTATTAGCTACAGTCAGAGTCACCTGAATACCATCCTTAACGGCCTTTGCAGAAAGGTTGCTGTAGTCGAATGTGGTGTATGACAAACCGTGACCGAATGGATACATAACAGCTACCTTCTTGGTGTCGAACCAGCGGTAACCTACCAGAATATCTTCAGAGTAGTCCGCGTTCAACTTGATCTTGCTGCGGTCCATGCGCTGACGGTTCACCAGGTTAACGAATACGTCACCGTTCTCATCCTTCAACTCCTGAGGATATACGCCCAGAGCATATGCAGGAGAATCCTCCAGTTTTACAGGGAATGTGAAAGGCAATTTGCCGGAAGGAGAAACATTACCAACCAGAATATCTGCCAGAGCATTACCACCTTCGGTACCGTTGAACCAAGAAACCAGGATACTAGGAGAAACCTTCTGGATGGTCTGTAAATCTGCTGGAGCACCAGTAACAACAACAGTAACCAGATTCTTATTTGCCTCAGCCAGTGCTGCTGCAATCTTATCCTGACCCATAGGCAGATCGATAGTAGTACGGTCTGAGCCCTCGGTCTCAATCTCACGGTTGTTACCTGCTACGAAAATGACGATGTCAGATTCCTTGGCCAACTGAACAGCCTCTGCCAACAATGCCTCATCAGGTTCACCGTAAGCCGAAATCTGGTTGCGCTTCTCCTCGCGGCCATAATTCTTATAGCCCTGAGCAAAGGTGATCTCTGCCTTATCGCCGATACGGTTCTTCAAACCCTGTAACGGAGTAATCTCGTACAGAGCCTTTACACCGGCACCTACACCACCTAAAGCCTGAGTTTGGATAGCGTTACCGCCAATAACGGCAATCTTCTTGGTCTTGTTCA
>JAZQPA010000057.1:0-12630 GCA_045628125.1 Bacteroidaceae bacterium | reverse complement strand
ATGAAACCAACATTATTTCTTTTGGCAGCAGGTATGGGTAGCCGTTACGGTGGCCTGAAGCAGCTGGATGGTGTAGGCCCTAACGGCGAGACCATCATGGATTATTCTATTTTTGATGCTATTCGTGCCGGTTTCGGCAAGATTGTTTGGGTGATCCGTAAGGATTTCGAGGAGCAGTTCCGCACCCAGATTCTTTCCAAATACGAGGGTAAGGTGGCTTGCGAGCTGTGCTTCCAGAGCATTGACGACCTGCCAGAGGGTTTCAAGTGTCCAGAGGGCCGCGTAAAGCCTTGGGGTACCAACCATGCCGTACTGATGGGTAAGGATGTCATTAAGGAGCCATTCTGTGTTATCAATTGCGACGATTTCTATAGCAGCGATGCGTTCCAGGTCATTGGCAAGTTCCTGAGCGAACTGCCTGAAGGTGCCAAGAACCAGTATGCAATGGTGGGCTTCCGCGTGGCTAACACCCTGTCAGAGAATGGTACAGTGAGCCGTGGTATCTGTTCCAAGGACGAGAACGGTTGCCTGACCACTTGTGTTGAGCGTACCAAGATTGCCCGTGTAGACGGTACTGTTGCTTACCGTGCAGACAACAAGGAAGACGGTGAGTGGATTAATGTGGATGACAACACTCCTGTCAGCATGAACATGTGGGGCTTCACTCCTGACTATTTCGAGTACAGCGAGGAGTATTTCAAGGAGTTCCTGTCTGACCCAAAGAACATCGAGAATCTGAAGTCAGAGTTCTTTATTCCTTTGATGGTAAACAAATTGATTACTGAGGGTACTGCTACCTGCAAGGTGCTGGATACCACTTCTAAATGGTTTGGTGTTACCTATTCCGAGGACCGTCCGGAAACAGTGGCTCGCATCCAGTCGCTGGTAGATGCCGGTGAGTATCCTAACAAACTGTTTTAATGCAGTATTTTGGTGAAATAATATCAATGGTAGTGGCGGTCTCCTGGACCGTCACTGCTGTATTAGCCGAGATAGCTTCCAAACGTCTGGGGGCCTCCGAGCTGAATGTGCTGCGCATGATCTTCTCCATGTTCATGCTGGCCATCACGCTTTATTTCTATACGGGTTATGCTATGCCTCAGTACATGCCGGCCGAGGGCTGGCTGTGGCTGTCGCTGTCGGGTTTCATGGGGTATGCCTTTGGCGATTACTGCCTGTTCAACAATTACCTGATCAACGGCTCCCGTTTCGGCCAGCTGTTCATGACACTGGCTTCGCCTTTTGCCGCCCTGTCCAGTTTCCTGCTGTTGGGCGAGCGCATGGGTACCTTTGCCATCCTGGGTATGCTGCTCACCATCACGGGTATAGGCATGTCCATCCTGAACCGCGGTGCTGCCGAGGAGGGGCAGAAAAAGAAATTCACCCTGAAGCTTCCGCTGAAAGGTGTGCTGCTGGGTCTGGGCGCAGGTCTGGGTCAGGGTGTGGGACTGGTACTCAGTAAGATGGGTATGAACAGTTACGAGAGTGCGCTAGCGGCTCTGTCGCCCGATGTGGATCACCTGCAGGAGATTATCCAGGCAGTACCGTTCTCTTCTACCATGGTGCGTGCCATCACCGGTCTGGTGTGCTTCTCTGCCGTCCTGTTCATTCAGGGAAAGGCACAGCATTTCCGTGAGGGGTTGCACGACCGTAAGGGCATGATTGTAGCCTTTGTTATGACCATCTTTGGCCCGTTTGTGGGTGTGTCACTGTCGCTTATGGCAGTGCAGTATACGGCTGCCGGTATCGCACAGACCATCATGGCCACCACGCCTATCCTTATCATGGCTCCGTCGTACTTCCTGTTCCATCAGAAGATAACGTGGAAGGAGATTCTGGGTGCCATCATCAGTATTATTGGTGTTTCCTTGTTTTTCGTATAAATTTAAAGGAGAAGCTCATCCAAGCTTCTCCTTTAAAAATCTTCCGGTATAACTGGCCTCGCATGCCGCTACCGTCTCTGGTGTACCGGCCACTACCAGGTTGCCGCCCTGATTACCTCCTTCGGCTCCCAGGTCTATCAGCCAGTCGGCACATTTGATGACCTCCATGTTATGCTCGATGACCAGGATGGAGTGTCCCTTGCGGATCAGTGCATTGAAGGCTTCCAGCAGTTTCTTGATGTCGTGGAAGTGCAGACCGGTGGTTGGCTCGTCAAAGATGAACAGGGTAGGGTCTTTCTTCTCCTGACTCAGGTAATAGGCCAGTTTCACGCGCTGGCTCTCACCGCCTGACAGGGAACTGCTGCTCTGTCCCAGTTTGATGTATCCCAGACCTACATCCTGCAGCGGTTTCAGCAGTTTCACCACCTTGTTCTGCTTGTGCTGGCTGAAAAACTCAATGGACTGGTTCACAGTCATGTCCAGTATGTCGTATATGTTCTTTTCGTGGAATCTCACTTCCAAAATGTCGTTCTTGAAGCGCTGGCCGTGGCAACTCTCGCACTCCAGTACCAGGTCGGCCATGAACTGCATCTCCACGGTGGTGGTTCCTTCGCCCTTGCATTCCTCGCAGCGTCCGCCATCGGTGTTGAAGGAGAAGTGTGCGGCAGTGAATCCCATCTGCTCGCTCAATGGCTGGCTGGCCATCAGCTTACGGATCTCATCATAGGCCTTCAGGTAGGTGACAGGGTTGGAGCGTGACGACTTGCCGATAGGGTTCTGGTCGACAAACTCCACCGACTTGAAGGCATCCAGATCGCCCTCCAGTGCCAGATGTTCACCCGGACGGTCGCAGTTCTCGTCCTTGTAGCGCTTGATGGCACGGTACAGGATATCGCGAACCAGGGTGGATTTACCGCTACCGCTCACTCCGGTTACTACCGTGATGATGTTCAGTGGGAAGTCCACATCAATGCCCTTCAGGTTGTTCTGTCGGGCTCCGGTAATGCGTATAAAGCGGTTCCATGGACGGCGGCTGGCCGGTACGGGAATCTGTTCCTCACCCAGCAGATAGCGCACCGTATGGCTGTCGCTGCCCGGTTGCAGGTTGCTCATATCGCCTTGATATACAATTTCTCCTCCGTTGCGTCCGGCATTCGGACCGATGTCGATGATATAGTCGGCCTTGCGGATAATATCCTCATCGTGCTCCACTACCACTACGGTATTGCCCAGTTCCTGAAGCTGGCGCAGCACCTTAACCAGACGGTCGGTATCGCGGCTGTGCAGACCGATGCTTGGCTCGTCCAGGATGTACAGACTACCCACCAGGCTGCTGCCCAGCGAGGTGGCCAGATTGATGCGCTGGCTCTCACCGCCCGATAGGGTATTGCTCAGTCGGTTCAGGGTCAGATAGTCCAGTCCCACATCGCACAGGAACTGGATACGGCTGTTGATCTCCACCAGCAGGCGGGTGGCTATCTGGGTATCGTGTTCGTCCAGCTGCAACTGGTCGAAGAATGCTTTCAGCTCATAGATTGGCAGGTCCACCAGGTCGGTGATGGTGCGTCCGCCAATGCGCACATAGCTGGCCTCCGGTTTCAGTCGCGTGCCGTAGCAGGTAGGGCAAATTGTCTTTCCGCGGTAGCGGGCCATCATCACACGGTACTGTATCTTATACTGGTTGTCTTGAACCATCTGGAAGAAGTTGTCCACACAGCATTCCAGCACCTTTTTGCCTTTCACGGTACCGTGCCACAGCAGGTCCCGCTCGTCGCGGGTCAGCTCGTAGTAAGGCTTGAAAATAGGGAAGTTGTACGGCTCCACCTCACGGATGAAGTACTGCAGCCATTCACCCATCTTCTCGCCGCGCCAGCACACCACGGCACCGTCGTAAACACTCAGGGTGCGGTTGGGTACCACCAGCGATTCATCAATGCCCATGATGCGTCCGAAACCCTCGCAGGTAGGGCAGGCACCCAGGGGAGAATTGAACGAGAAGGTCTGGTCGGTAGGTTCTTCAAAAGTCATGCCGTCGGCCTCGAAACGGGTGGAGAATACATGCGGAATACCGGCAGGCAGGAAACGCAGGATACAGGTGCCGTCACCCTCAAAGAAGGCGGTCTCGGCAGCATCAGCCAGTCGGCTCAATCCCTCTTTCGAGTTGTCGGCCACCAGTCGGGCCACCACAATGTTCAGCTCGGGCTGCTGATCCGGTTCACCGTTGGTTTTCAGTTGTTTGAGATAATCCTCCAGATCGAAGATGTCACCATTCACCTCGATGCGTGAGAAACCCTGCTGCAGGTCTATCTCCAGCTGTTGTGTCAGGGTTCTGCCGCTCTTCAGGTGCATGGGAGCCAGCACCAGGAAACGGGTGCCCTGCGAATAGCTGTTCATGCAGGCTATCAGGTCCTCGTTGGTGTGGCGTTTCACCAGTTCGCCGCTGATGGGCGAGTAGGTCTTTCCGATACGGGCATACAGCAGGCGCAGGAAATCATAGATTTCGGTGGAGGTTCCCACGGTGGAGCGGGGATTACGGCTGGTCACCTTCTGCTCTATGGCAATGGCAGGTGGAATGCCCTCGATGAAGTCGCATTCCGGCTTGCTCATGCGTCCCAGGAACTGGCGGGCATAGCTGCACAGGCTCTCCACATAGCGCCGCTGTCCCTCGGCATAAAGGGTGTCGAATGCCAGTGACGACTTGCCCGAACCGGACACTCCGGTAATCACTACAAATTTATTGCGCGGTATGTCAACTGTAATATTTTTCAGGTTGTTCACCCGCGCTCCACTGATATGTATGTTGTCTGTTTTACCCATAAACCGGTATTGATTGAACTGCAAAGTTACTCAAATATTTTGAAAATAAATTGTCTTATGGTGGTTTTTGTGTCCTATTTTTCCTATTAGGTCTTGATATATGTTAATCAATTAAAATAACAAATCCTAAAACCTTTGACAAACGGCCAAAATCTATTAATTTTGCACTTCCATTCGGAGGAGTGGTTTGAGAGATGGGCCCGAGTTCGTCGAAGAAAACGGGCGGTTTGTCGAATCGTATTTGTGCAGTAGCGTTACGATTCGTATTTTTGCAAGTAAAAATAAAAGATATTGTATTATGAGATTTTTTGGTAAAAAGATGCTGCTATGGTTAGCAGCGCTGCCTATGACACTTTCAGCTCAGGAGGCTACCCTGCAGCTGACATTGGATAAGGCTATTGAGCTGGCGCTGGCCGAGAATCCTACCATTCAGGTGGCAGCACAGAGCATTGAGCTCAAGAAAATTGCCGATAAGGAGGCTTGGCAGAACCTGTTGCCTGGAGCCGATCTGAACGGAACATTCAATCATAACTTTAAGATTCAGACCATCGTGATGGGCGGACAGACCTTTAAGATGGGTACGGAGAATAATATGAATGGCGGTTTGTCTATCAGTTTGCCATTGTTCGCTCCAACCATCTATCGCACGATGAAGATGACCAAGGACGACATCCAGGTGGCTGTTGAGCAGGCCCGCTCTACCCGTTTGGACTTGATTCATCAGGTTACCAAGGCTTACTATCAGCTGATGCTGGCTCAGGACAGCTACGATGTGCTGCAGAAGAGTGTAAAGCAGGCCGAGGACAACTTCAATGTGGTAAGTGCCAAGTATCAGCAGGGTGCAGTCAGCGAGTACGATAAGATCAGTGCCGAGGTTCAGTTGCGTAATCTCCGTCCTAGTCTTATCACCAGCGAGAATGCCATCCGCATCACCAAACTGCAGCTGAAGGTGCTGATGGGCATTACAGCAGATGTGGATCTGAAGATCAACGATGAGCTGTCAAACTACCAGAACGTGATGTTCAGCCGTCAGACTTGGGGCGATCCTACCGATCTGAGCATGAACACCAATATGCGTCAGTTGGACTTGAACAAGAAATTGCTGGAGCATACCCTGCACATCCAGAAGGCTGCCTTCCTGCCATCCCTGAACGGTGCGTTCAGCTGGAGCTATACTTCCATGGCCAATGACTTGCGCATCAACCACTACAAGTGGAATCCTTACGTTTATGGTGCAATCAGCCTGACCATTCCTTTGTATCATGCCAAGAACTATACCGCACTGAAGAAGACTAAGATTCAGTTGCAGCAGTTGGCCGAGAACCGCATCAATACCGAGCGTCAGCTGAGCATGCAGGCACAGTCTTATCTGGACAACATGCAGGCCAGCACCGAGCAGGTAGTCAGCAACAAGGAGGCTATTGCTCAGGCACAGAAGGCACGTGATATCAGTGATAAGCGCTATCAGGTGGGTGCCGGTACCATGTTGGAATTGAACAGCTCTGAGGTGGCTCTGACTCAGTCCGAGCTGACCTATTGCCAGAGTATCTATGATTATCTGACCGCCAAGGCCGACCTGGATTACGTGCTGGGCCATGCCGACGGTTCTGTGAACGAATAATAAAAAAACGAAATAGACAATGAAGAAAATTCAATGTTTGGCGCTGGTAGCCATGGCTACCTTGATGAGCGCATGCGGCAGTAAGGAAACTGCTGCAACCGTGGAAGAGGCACCAAAGGTAAAGGTGGCTAAGGTGGAAAATATGCTTGTGGATCAGCAGGAGGTATATACAGCTACCGTAGAGAGCGACGTGAAGAATAACATAGCTCCTCAGCAGTATCTGCGTATCGAGAAGATTATGGCCGAGGTAGGCGACCGTGTGGCTAAGGGCCAGGTGCTGGTGCAGCTGGATGCCAACAACCTGAACCAGCTGAAACTGCAGATCGAGAATGCCAAGGTTTCGTTCAACCGAGTAGATGAGCTGTACAAGGTAGGCGGTGCCAGCAAGGCCGAGTGGGACAATGCCAGCATGCAGCTGAACGTGATGGAGACCCAGTACAAGAACCTGCTGGAGAACAGCCAGCTGCGCAGCCCTATCAGCGGTGTGATTACTGCACGTAACTATGACAACGGTGATATGACCGGTCAGCTGCCTATCCTGGTGGTAGAGCAGGACCAGCCAGTTAAGTTGGTTGTCAATGTTTCTGAGCGTTACTACCCACAAGTGAAGAAGGGTATGGACGTAAGCCTGGTGCTGGACACCTACGGAGACGAGGTGTTTGCTGGAAAGGTTGACATTATCTCTCCAAGCGTAGATGCAGCAACCCATACTTTCCCTGTAGAGATTCGTGTAGCAAATGGTGACCGTCGTGTTCGTCCAGGTATGTTCGGCCGAGTAACCATCGTATTCTCACAGGAAAACCGTGTGGTTGCACCTGACCAGTCCATCGTAAAGCAGGTAGGTGCAGGCGACCAGTACATCTATGTGTTGAACGCCGACAATACCGTATCCTATAATAAGGTAGAGCTGGGTCGCCGCATGGGTGACAAGTACGAGATTATCAGTGGTGTAGAGCCAGGTTCTTCAGTAGTAGTAGAGGGACAGAACAAGCTTTCAACTGGTAAGAAGGTAGAGGTTATCAAGTAAATTACCCTTATTTATTTAAAAAAATAAGATTATGAGTCTATACGAAGGATCGGTGAAAAAACCTATTATGACCAGCCTCGTTTTCGTGGCTATCATGATTGTGGGTCTTTTCTCCTTTTCAAAATTGCCTATTGATTTGATTCCGGATATCGAATCAAACATGATTATGGTAATGACGTACTATCCGGGTGCAGCATCCGAGGATATCGAGAACAACGTAACTCGTCCAATCGAGAATACGCTGAACTCTGTGGAACACCTCAAGCACCTGACTTCAACTTCTTCTGAGGGTACTTCAGTAGTAACCCTGGAGTTTGAGTACGGCTATGATATCGATGTGTTGACAAACAACGTACGTGATAAACTGGATATGGTAAGCTCTGCATTGCCAGATGCTTGCCAGAAGCCATATATCTTCAAGTTCTCTGCCGACATGATTCCTATTGTCATGTTGTCAGCAACAGCCGAGGACAGCCAGTCTGCTCTGTACAAGATTCTGGACGAGAACGTGGGTAACCCGCTTGCCCGTATCGACGGAGTAGGTACTGTAAGTATTGTCGGTGCGCCAAAGCGTGAGATCAATGTCTATATGGATCCGAACAAGATGGAGGCTTACCATGTCAGTGTTGAGGCTGTGAGCCAGGCCATTGCTGCGGAGAACATGAATGTGTCTGCCGGTTCATTTGATATTGGTAGCAACACCTATACCCTGCGTATCGAAGGTGAGTTTGACACTCCAGCCGAGATGAACAACATCATTGTGGCTCATTCTGCCAGTGGTGCTGCTATCTATCTGAGAGATGTTGCCCGTATTGTGGATAGTCTGGAAGAGCGTACCCAGAAGTCGTTTACCAACGGACAGCAGGGTGCTATGATCATCGTGCAGAAGCAGAGTGGTGCTAACTCTGTACAGATTGCCGAGAAGATTCATGACGAACTTCCTAAACTACAGAGCCAGTTGCCACCCGATGTTCAGTTGGGTATCATTGTGGATACCTCTGAGAACATCCAGAACACCATCAGCTCTCTGACCGAGACCATCTGTTTTGCCATGCTGTTCGTTGTCATGGTGGTATTCGTGTTCCTGGGCCGCTGGCGTGCCACAGTCATCATTGCCATCACCATCCCTATGTCTCTGATTGCCTCCTTCATCTATCTGTATGCTACAGGAGGTTCTCTGAACATGATTTCCCTGTCCTGTCTCTCTATTGCGATTGGTAACGTGGTGGACGATGCCATCGTAGTATTGGAGAATGTGACAACTCATATTGAGCGTGGTTCTGAACCAAAGCAGGCTGCTATCCATGGTACCAACGAGGTGGCAATTTCCGTAATTGCATCCACCCTGACCATGATTGCCGTATTCTTCCCTCTGACCATGATTTCCGGTATGACCGGTGTGCTCTTCAAGCAGTTGGGTTGGATGATGTGTGTCATCATGACCGTATCTACCGTCAGCGCATTGAGTTTCACTCCTATGATCTGTGCTCAGATGCTGAAACTGCAGAAAAAGCCTAGCAAGTTGTTCCTGGCATTCTATGCTCCTATCCAGCGTGCCCTGGATAAGTTGGACGACTGGTATGCCCACATGTTGAATGCTGCAGTGCGCCATCGCCGTACAGTGCTTTCTACCGTAATCATCCTGGCAGTTGTAGTGGGTGGTATTTCTTTCCCATTCATTGAGAGCGAGTACTTCCCAACCAATGATAACGGCCGTATCGGTGCTACCATCGAGCTTCCTATGGGTACTCGCGTGGAGAAGGCCGAGGAGATTGCAAAGCGGTTGACCGACAGCTGGAACGAGAAATATGCAGGTATGATCAAGGTCATCAACTACCGTGTAGGTCAGGCCGGAAGCGGTAACTCTTTCGCTTCCATGTCAAGCAGTGGTCCGCACATCATTTCCTTCAATATGTCTCTGGTTCAGTCCAACGAGCGTGACAAGGGTTTGATTGCCATCTGTGATGAGATGCGTGATGAGGTGAGCAAGATGCCTGAGATTGCCAAGTACGAAGTGTTGGCCGGTGGTCAGCAGGGCGGTATGGGTGGCCAGAACGCTGCTACATTTGAGATTTACGGTTATGATCTGAACGCAACCGACGTGGTTGCCAAGGCTTTGGCCGACAGCATGAAGACCAATCCTAGTTTCGTACAGGTCAAGATTTCACGAAGCGACTATGAGCCTCGTTATCAGGTAGAGTTCGACCGTGAGAAACTGGCTTTGCATGGCTTGAACCTGAGTACTGCTGCTACTTACGTGCGCAACCGTATTTATGGTGCTACTGCCACCCGCTTCCGTGAGGATGGTGAGGAGTATGAAGTAAAGGTTCACTACGAGCCAATGCAGCGTATCAGTGTAGAAGACATTGAGAACATGATGATCTACACCAATACCGGTGCTGGTGTCCGCGTGAAGGATCTGGGTGTTGTGAAGGAAGGATTTACCCTGCCAACCATCGAGCGCAAGGACCGTCAGCGTATGGTAACCGTAACCGGAACCATGGCCGATGGTGTGGCTCTTTCTACCGGTGTTGCCATTGGTCAGACATACCTTAATAAGATTGAGCTTCCAGCCAACGTAACCGTTCAGGTTGCCGGTTCATACGAGGACCAGATGGATGCTGCAAAGGATATGGGTACCTTGTTCGTTCTGATTGTCATCCTGGTATTCATTGTGATGGCTGCTCAGTTCGAGTCTATGACCTATCCGTTCATCATCATCCTGTCCATTCCATTTGCCTTGGTAGGTATCGTGGGTATTTTGGCCTTGACAGGAACGAACCTTAACATCATGTCTGGTATGGGTGCCATCATGCTGGCCGGTATCGTTGTTAAGAACGGTATTGTGCTTATCGACTACACCCAGCTGATGCGTGAGCGTGGTATGGGTTACATTCAGAGTGCCGTACGTGCTGGCCGTAGCCGTCTTCGTCCTGTATTGATGACCACACTGACTACTGTCCTGGGTATGATTCCTATGGCTATTGGTACAGGTGTTGGTGCCGAGATGTGGCGTCCGTTAGGTATTTCCGTAATCGGTGGTCTTACCGTTGGTACCGCTATGACCTTGATTTATGTACCAACCATGTTCTGTATGTTCGGTGCTTCCGGTATCAAGCGTCAGCGTCGTAAGTTGCGTGAGCAGCGTGAGCTGAACGATTACTACCTGTCTCATAAGGACAAGATGGTACGTGACCGTGTGAACAAGAAAATCGAGGATTAACTTTATAAACGTAGGAATTTATGAAATCAGTAATGATAATGTACGATCAGGCGTTTCAGGAGAAGATCGTTGATTTGTTGACCCGCCGTAACTGCCGTGGCTACAGTTGCTGGCCACAGGTACAGGGCCGTGGTTCCAAGACCGGTGAACCTCACCTGGGTTCTCATGCCTGGCCTTCCATGTGCTCAGCCATCATGACGGTGGTTCGCGACGAGCAGGTAGATGGTCTGCTGGAAGCCTTGCACGCCATGGATAAGGAGACCGAGATGTTGGGTCTCCGGGCATTTGTTTGGGATATAGAGAAATCCATTTAATCATATAGAATCGGGGCGCCACATTGTGGTGCCCCGATTTTTTTGTGTCGTATGGAGGTCAGTTCTTCATCCAACGGGTCAGTGGAATCAGGAACAGCGCATAGCAGATGGCAATGCACACCACAGTCACGACAGGATGCAAGGTGGAATAATGCACCCAGGTCATATAGATGATGCCGTGGCTCAGCAGCAAAGTCATGGCATGACGTCCGGCATAATTGAGCGGAGCGATGCGCCCTATCCATCGGCACACGTTATTAAATGCCACAATGCCGCAATAGGCCGAAACCGGCCACATAAAGTAAGGTCCTTGCAGCAGCACATTACGGTGCAGGCCCACAATTGGATAGCCGGTAACCTGCAGTGCCACATACCCCGTCATGCATACCACCATCAGCCATCGGTTGGTCTCGTACTTGCTCCACATGTATCCCATCATAAAGAAAGCTATTCCCTGGGCCACATTGGCAATATAGACCGGCAGCACCGGTTCATCGTTACCGTTCACCAGAAAGTGCAGATAGGAAACAGTCAAACCTCCAATCATGCACGCCAACGGATGAATACCTTTGGTGAGCAACCCCTGCGCAATGACTTTAGTGACAAACAGCGAGAGCACAAACCACAGTGGTACATCGATAGGAATATAACCGTAGATATAGAACTTATAGAGCGAATCCACTACAGCCGTCTGGAACGAGAAGTCATGATCGATGAGCAGCACGATCAGTTGCACAGCATAGCCTATCAGTGTCCACTGTGCAAAGGGAATCAGGAACTTGCGCACGTCACGTCTGACTCCTTCCCAACCTCTTGTGGGATTAAAGAACTGTCCTGATTTGTAGAAGAACCAAGGCATGGAGAAGGTAAGGAACGGAATAGCCACCCGGGCATCGGTCTGCCCGTACACATGCGCATTATTGATGGCGTGAAACATCATCACCCAAATAATCAGGATGCCGGCACCCAAATCAATATAATCTACTCTCTTCTCATTCATGTTTTGTCGCGTATTAGATTATTACAACTGCAAATATAGGCATTCTGTGGGGAATGACGAAAAGATTACAGGAAGAAAAAGGCGGGAGAGTTGTACTGGGTTCCGAGCTCTTATTATTGAAAACAATCTGCCAGATGTTGTGTTAACATTTGTTTAGGCCGCTGCATTCACGGAGGATCAGCAAGGCTTTGTGCAACTGGCAAAGGTTGAGCAAAGGCTGAGCAAGGGCTGAGCAAAGAGCTTTGCTCGGCCGTTGCTCAGCCAGATTTGGCCGAGCAAAACGACCCTACGCGCGCGCGTATATAGAAGAGATATAGAATAGAAGAAGAAAAAGAAGAAGTAGAAGAAGAAAAGTCTGCTTCTGATGCTGATTTTCTGAATGAAGAGGCACAGGAAACGGGCCGCAGTCGCATAAACAGGGTGAGGCTGTGGTTGCAGGACGAGCGCAACCGGATGTGGAGTGAGCCCATGATGATACAATAAATAAAATGACTATCAAGCCATATTGCGCCATTGCGAGCCATAACAGCTGCTAAATGGCACAGTAAGAATTATAGCGACAGTGCCCTAAAATTCCATCGTATCTTCGCAGTATAAATCAGAAGAGAGCCTTCCTAGACGACACCGGCCGGGCGTCTATAAGTCTTGATTCTGAAGACTTATAAGTCCTTCGCGGAAAGACTGCGCAGTCTTTCGGGACAAGACTTATAGGAGTGTTACAACAACCCATTATTAACCTTTAAAA
>JAZQPA010000056.1:0-10967 GCA_045628125.1 Bacteroidaceae bacterium | reverse complement strand
TTCGGGTAAAGTACCGGTCATTGGTCTCGTTATACGCTTTCAGACTGATGGTGCGCGCCTTATTCAGCATCAGCTGCACATCAAAGTCGCCCACAAAGTTGGTGTTCATCATGGCGTTCTCCTTATAACCGAAATTACCGTTGATCAGCAGTCGGTTATTGAACAGACTTCCCTGAAGCATGGTCTGGAACTCCATGTCATTCATACCGTTCTGTCCCGGATTGATGTTGGCTCCCAGGTTCCAGTTGTTGCTGTCAATAGCCTTTGACAGCATCTGATTGAACTGTCCGCTAAGGGTAGAGGTAAGGATACTGTTCATGGCCTGGTTGGTCTGATTTCCGCTGTTCTGTGCATAGTCACCGCCATAGAATCGGCCAACACCCAGCAGATAGATGATCTGCAGGTTCATCTGTTCGTCGGTAGCTACAAGGCTCTTTACCATGCTCTTATCCTCCTCGCTAACGGTTGGCAGGTCCAGATCGAAGGTAACGGATGGTTTCAGCAGACTTCCCTCGATATTCATTACACAGTTCACTCGGGTACTGGTCTTTTGAGCAAAAGTGGCAGTAGGCGAAAGATCGCGAAGCGAAGCCGAGTTGACGGTATACGCCGCTTTCACGTCCAATTGGGCGCTGAACGGATCGCCGTTGAAATTCACAACACCACCGTCCTGCAGATTGAAGTCCTTGCGGATCACCTCCTGCATGCTCATGCGGTACAATCCCTTATTGATATTGTACAGGCCGAACATCTTGAATGAGCCCTTGTTGTAATAGCTGGCTTTCAGATTGCCCGTACCGCTGGCGCTGATGAAGTCGCCGCTGATGCGGTCCATCAGAACACGGACAGTGGCTCCCGGAGTCATGTCCACATTCATATCAATGTAGAGGTTGGAGTTCTCTTTCTCCTTGCTCTTGTCATCTTCCTTCTCCGGGGTCTCCATCACCAGTTCCTGAGCGATGCGTGGCGTTTTATCCACGAAAGTGATGAACTGCGTATTGCTGACCTCCTCAGGAACGGTAGCATCATAGACAAAGGTTGTTCCCTCGTTGGCTGTGACATCGGCATTGATGTTCAGCACACCGCTCTGACCGATGATGCTGATATCACCACCCGCGTAGGCTGTGGCATAGAATGGGGTGCCCTCGGTAAAATTATGTGTCTCGTAGCACAACAGGTTGTCGGTATGAATACGGAAGTCGTACTTCAGATTGTGCAGGTAATAGTGCTCCACATCGCCCCGGGCCTGAGCCTTTCGTCCGTCACGGTCGGTAATGGTGGTGCCGCGGAACATCATGTGATTGGTCAGGAAACTCACACTGTCGGCCTTAATGCTGTAAGAAGTGTTCAGGCTACGCACACGTGCATTCATCTCAGCCTTGATGCCGGCGGTAATATCCACATTCTTCAGAGTGTTGCCGATGTGGCACCATCCGGTGGCACGTCCGGAGATGTTGTCGAATACGGTACCAACAAATCCTTTCAGGAACGCCACACTGGTATTTTGTGCATCCACATCCAGATCGATGGTGTTATGAGCAGGAGAGATATGACCCTCAACGTGTGTACGTCCGATGTAATCACCCAGACCGTTCCAGGAATTCCAAACCTGAGTGCTGTCGGCAGGAGTGGTGCTTGCACCGAACTCTGCAATACGGCCGTTGACATAGATAGCCTTAGGCTCGTTATCCCAACGTCCATAGACATTCATATTGCCCATCAGGCCGTCCATGAAACGGAAATCGCGTACAAACAGATGGGTATCAGCCTGCATGTCATGAAGCAGATTGCTGGCATAAGCCCGTCCGCTGGCATATCCGCTGAATTGAACGGCATGGAAATTGACCGCATCCAGCACATATTCCACATTGATATCTTTCAGGTCGGCAATCAGGCTGTCGGCAGGATTCTCGCTTACCACACCGTTAACGCGCAGGTGACGGTCACCGTTCTCGATGGTCAGGTTGTTTATGGCATACTGCTTACCCTGGATGTCAATCTGTGCAGGACGTATATTCCATAAGGTATCGTTCAGGGTCACATCGCTGGGTTGTACATTGATGTTGATGTGCAGAGGCAATCCTGGAACCTGATCAAAATTGGCCTTGGCATTCAGCTGGCCACGGAAACTGCCCTCGTTTTTATTGTTATCCCAAGTGATGGCCGTGTTTACCTTATCGTCCTGAGCCTGAGCGTGAACACCTAATGAAATGACAGAAGCCTTATTGAACTTATTGACATTCACATCGGCCAGGAACGATTTGTCGTTGTTCTGGCAGCGCACGCGAGCCTGTTCATAATGACTGCCGGAGTAGTCAAAGCTGCCGGCTATCAGGTCAATGTCCAACTTATCCTGAGGATCGTTAAAGAATCCGATCAAAGATACAGGCTCCTGGAGCTCGATAGGCAGGTTGAGAATCTGTTTCAGTGGAGTGGCATCGTTCAGTTTCACATTAAAGGTGAAGTGATTCTGTGGTGCCTCCTTGCTCTTCTTGTATCCCACCAGTGACGGAATGTAGCGTTCCAGTACGTTGATGAAACTTTGAGGCAGGGTAGTGTACAGGTATTTGCCCTGGATCTCAGCAGTCATGAAATCACTATACAGACTCATTCGGCGCTGGCCATCCTCATTGCTTACGGCATTCATCTTCAGACGGTCCAGTTCGTAAACCGTAGAGGAATCCTGAACGCTGAAACGGTTAATATCCAGATTACCAATCAGATTGTCCACATTGGTGCCCTGTAATGCCGCCTTAATGTTTCCACTGTAAATGCGGTCCTGATCCTTCATGATGCCCAACACACTGGGGCGCAGGTTATCCAACTGAGCCTCAATATCGTACAGATGCTGGCTGAGGGATGCCGAACCGTTCAGGTTCATCTTCAGGTTCTCATCACCCACATTCACAACACCCTTGGCCTCATCGGGAGTGACAAATGCATCCACATGAATATCCTTGACGTTATAGCTGTTGTACCAGAACGAGGACACATCGCCCAAAACCTTGCCCGAAGGCTTGCCCTTGAGCAGGTGACCGTCCACATTCAGGTTGAATATCACATTACCCAACTGACTGTTGGCCAGTAATTCGCCCAGATTCAGTCCGTTGGTATGCACATGTCCGCTGATGGAATTACCGGAACCCAATGACACGTCTGTATTCAGATTACCCACACCCGTTTTCCAGATGCCGTGGGTTCCCAGATTCTTTCCGTCGGTTTGAACATTACCCTCGAAATGGATAGCGCCTACACGGGAGAGAATAGCAGGAACCGTACCTAAATGAAGGTTGTTGAATACCATATTCACAGCCGATGGCTGAACATTCAGTTGACGTATATCGGCCTTAATGTTAAGCTGTTGGGTGGAATCGGCAGGCAGATGCACATTGGCAAGTGCTTGTAAATTAATGTCTTTTTCCTCGGTCTGCAAACCGAAATGACTCAAGTTGATGTTGTACCCCTCTTGCTCAACCTCCAGATTCGCATAGATAGGATCATCGAAATCCTTCAGTTTAGGAACCACGAACGACAAGTCGGAAAGGGTGAGGGGAGACAGTTCCATTTTTCCCTTGCTCTGCAGGGACGACAACAAGTTCGGGTCGTTGAGGTTGTAAGAAGCCTGCAGAGTGTCGGTTTGAATGACAGTATGAGGCAGACTGACCGAAAACTGTGTGATAAGCGCATTCTTCTGGTTGCCCTGCACGGTCATGGTCATGTCCTGAAGGTTCAGACCTGAAGCCTCGCGGAAACTGAACTGACGCAAACGCACCAGGATGGAATCCTTCAAAATGGATTTCAGTGAAATATGCGCATTCAGGTCCTGGATATGCAAATGGTTCAAATCCAATGACTCACGTTTGGGCTGATACAGTTTGTCGAACGTCACCTCGCCATCACGTATGATAAGGGAATTGATGCGCACATTGGTCTGACTCTCAGACTTTTCCTTACTGCTCAGTGCATCGATGATGAACTGGAAATTGGTAGGCATACCCTCCTTAGGCTGGTTCATGTTAGCCTTGAAATGCAGCAGCTGGATGGTGTTGAATGCTATCTGGTCCTTCTTGAGCAGGAAGAAATCCACCTTTCCCGCCAGTTTCTGTACGGTAAGCAGAGGCTTTTTCTGCTGATCCTTAACCTCGATGTCTGAAATGATTACCTGATTCAGCATACCCAGATCCACCTTACCGATGGACACCTCGGTTTTCAGCAAATCAGACAGGATGCCCGCAGCAAATGAACCGGCACGGCTTTGGACAAATGGAATGTTCAATGCCAGAATAGCTACCAGGTTGACCAGAATGATAGCTTCAATGCCGTAGAGCAATATGTTCCGAATAATGCGAGCCAAATCCGTATATTTATGAAAAACGGGTACAAATTTACCAAAAAAAACCGAAAATACTTTTATAATATTGTTTTTCTTAATTACTTTGCAGAAAATTTAGACAAAATAGTATAAGACTGACCGTACAATGAAAGAGAAGAAGCCAAGCGCACTAGTGAGTACCATTCCTTTGTTGTTGTTAATTGTGCTGCTGGCAGCTGTAATCAGCGTGTTTGGAAGTGACGCCCTGGGAGGTGCCAGCCAGATAGCCCTGCTGACTGCAACTGCAGTAACCATTTGCCTGAGCATGGTGCTTTATAAGACCCCATGGAAAAAATTTGAGGAGGCTTTTGAAGCCAATGTGAAAGGTACTACCGTCAGCTTGCTGATTCTTTTGATCATCGGTGCATTGGCCGGAAGTTGGATGGTCAGCGGTGTGGTTCCCACACTCATCTATTACGGTATCCAGATTATCAATCCGTCCGTATTTTTGGTATGCGCCTGCCTGATTTGCGCTGTGGTAAGTGTAATGACCGGAAGCTCCTGGACCACCATCGCCACCATCGGTATTGCCCTGATGGGTATCGGTAAGGCACAGGGTTTCTCAGACGGTTGGATTGCCGGTGCCATCATCTCCGGAGCCTACTTCGGCGATAAGATATCGCCTTTGAGTGACACTACAGTTCTGGCATCTTCATCATCTAATACAGAATTGTTTACGCATATCAAATACATGATGCTTACTACTGTTCCAAGCATCCTCTTTGCCATCACTATTTTCCTGATTGCCGGATTTGCAATGGGTGATGATGTGATCAGTGACGTAAGCGTTTATACCCGCGGTTTGGATGAGACATACAACATTTCTCTCTGGTTGATGATAGTACCATTGGTGACAGGATTTTTGATATATAAGAAAGTCCCATCGCTGATTACTCTTTTTGTCTCTGCCATGATGGCCGGTATCTTTGCGCTGATATTCCAACCTCATATTCTGCTCGAGATAGCAGGCGAGGGCGTCAGTGGTGCAACTGCCCTGTTCAAGGGCGTATGGTCCACTTTCTTTGGCCCTACCAATGTGGAGACCGGTAATGCCATGCTGAACGATCTGGTGGCTACCCGTGGTATGAGCGGAATGATGGATACCATCTGGCTGATTCTGTGTGCCATGGTATTTGGCGGATCCATGTCGGCCAGCCAGTTCCTGCATACTTTCCTTAAGGCCGTGTTCCATCGTCTGGTGAAGACCCGTGCCGGATTGGTTACTGCTACTGCACTGAACGGTATCAGTATGAACCTGGCTACCGGTGACCAGTACATCAGTATCATTATCACTGCCCATATGTTCCGCGAGGAGTACGAGAAGCAAGGCTATGAGAACCGTCTGCTGAGCCGTACCTGCGAGGATAGTGCCACCGTGACCAGTGTGCTGGTGCCATGGAACACCTGTGGTATGACTCAGGCCACTGTTTTGGGCGTGCCTACGCTGGTGTACCTGCCTTACTGTTTCTTCAACCTGATCAGTCCTGTGACCACTATTGTTGAGGCTATCATTGGTTGGAAAATCAAGAAGAGAAAGTAACCGGATTCCTCTTTTATCCTCAATTCCCTTTTTTTTAGAAATTAATCGAAAAAGCGTTTCCCCCTTTCGGCTTTTTTGAGTACATTTGCACGTTATTTTAAAATTCTTTTTATTTTTTAATATATGGCAAATGTAATTAAGCTACGAAAAGGCTTGGACATTAATCTGAAGGGCAAGGCTGCTGAGGAGAAAGCCACTATTAAGTCAACAGGCGTGTTCGCATTGGTTCCTGATGATTTTAATGGGGTTAAACCAAAGCTGGTTGCCAAGGAAGGTGATGATGTCAAGGCTGGTGGTGTCTTGTTTGTAGACAAGAAACACCCAGAAGTGAAGTTCGTCAGCCCTGTTGCAGGTAAGGTAAGCCTGATTGAGCGTGGCGATCGTCGCAAATTGCTGAGCGTCCAGGTTACTGCAGCTGCACAGCAGGAGTATGTGGATTTCGGCGTGAAGAATGTAGCCGGCATGAAGGGTGAGGAAGTTTTGACTGCCTTGCTGGAAGCTGGTATTTTCGCTTTCTTCCGTCAGCGTCCTTATGACGTGACTCCTAGTCCTGAGGTTGCACCTAAGGCAATCTTCGTTTCAGCGTTCAGCTCTATGCCTTTGGCACAGAACTTTGAGTTCGCCCTGAAGGGCAATGAGGCAGACTTCCAGACCGGTCTGGATGCTCTGGCTAAGATGGCTCCAACTTATCTGGGTGTAAGCGCACAGCAGAGCGCAGCAGCTCTGACCGCTGCTAAAAACGTAACTGTAACCGTATTCGATGGTCCTAATCCTGCAGGTAACGTAGGTGTACAGATCAACCATGTTGCTCCAGTCAACAAGGGTGAGGTGGTTTGGACCGTAAATCCTGAAGTTGTTATCTTCATCGGCCGTCTGTTCAACACCGGTCATGTAGATTTCACCCGTACCGTTGCTTTCGCTGGTAGCGAGGTTAAGGCTCCTAAGTATGTGACCATGCTGGTTGGCCAGCAGTTGACCACATTGGTAGAGGGTCAGATCTCAACCGATAAGCATGTACGTATCATCAACGGTAATCCATTGACAGGTGTCAAGGCATGCAAGGATTCATTCCTGGGTGCTCAGACTACTGAAGTAACCGTGATTCCAGAAGGTGACGAGACTCACGAGCTGTTCGGTTGGATTGCTCCACGTTTCAACCAGTTCTCTGCAAGCCGTTCTTACTTCTCTTGGCTGATGCCAAAGAAGGAGGGTTATGTGCTGGATGCTCGCGTTAAGGGTGGTCACCGTCACATGATTTTCAGCGGCGAGTACGACAGCGTATTCCCAATGGACATCTATCCAGAGCAGCTGTTGAAGGCTATCATCACTGGCGACATCGACAAGATGGAGCAGCTGGGTGTATATGAGGTTGCTCCTGAGGACTTTGCTGTAGCTGAGTTTGTGGATAGTAGTAAAGTTGAACTCCAGCGCATCGTCAGAGAAGGTCTTGACATGCTGCGTAAAGAAAACGAATAAGCACTATGGCATTTATTAAGAACATATTAGACAATATGAAGCCTACCTTCTCAGAAGGAGGTAAGCTTAGCGCTTTCGGTTCACTCTTTGACGCAATGGAGACTTTCTTCTATGTGCCAAATGAGACTTCAAAGGCTTATGGTGCTCATATTCATGACGCCATCGACTCAAAGCGTGGTATTTTCTTCGTAATCATCGCCATGATTCCTGCCATCCTGTTTGGTATGTGGAACATCGGTCAGTTGCACTATGCAGCTACTGGTGAGGAGTCAGGTCTGGTTGTAAACTTCCTGTACGGTTTGGGCGTAATGCTGCCAAAGATCATTGTTTCCTACGCTGTAGGTCTGGGTATTGAGGTGGCTATCGCACAGTTCAAGAAGGAAGAGGTTCACGAAGGTTTCTTCGTAACAGGTATGCTGATCCCAATGATCGTTCCTGTAAACTGCCCACTGTGGATTCTGGCAATCGCTACCGCATTTGCAGTAGTATTCGCTAAGGAGGTATTCGGTGGTACCGGTATGAACATCTTCAACCCTGCATTGGTTACCCGTGCATTCCTGTTCTTTGCTTATCCTGCAATGATGAGTGGTGACAAGGTTTGGGTAAACCAGAACTACATGGATTCTATCGTTGGTCCTTCTGCTGATGCTTACACTGCAGCAACTCCTCTGGGTCAGCTGGGTGCAGGTGAGGCTGTCAGCTATGATGCAATGGACACCATCATCGGTACTATCCCAGGTTCAATCGGTGAGACTTCATTCGTTGCTATCATGATCGGTGCTGTTATCCTGATTTGGGCTGGCATCGCAAGCTGGAAGATCATCGTTTCTACTTTCGTAGGCGGTGCATTGCTGGCTGCTGTTTGCACTCCTGAGGTTGCAGGCTTTGAGTGGTGGGAGCACCTGACTGTAGGTGGTTTCGCATTCGGTGCTGTATTCATGGCTACCGACCCTGTAACTGCTTGCCGTACCGAAGGTGGTAAGTGGATTTATGGTTTCTTCATTGGTGCTTTGGCAATCATCGTACGTGCATTCAACCCTGGTTATCCAGAAGGTATGATGATGGCTATCCTGATGGGTAACCTGGTTGCTCCACTGATCGACTACTGTTTCGTACAGAGCAATATCAACAAGCGTTTGAACCGTGCTAAATAATATAAGGAGGAAAAGTTATGAAATTGAATACAAATAGTAACGTATATACAATTGTATATGCAGCTGTGATGGTAATCATCGTAGCCTTCCTTCTGGCAGCTGTTTCTTCTTCTTTGAAGGACATTCAGGACAACAATGTGAAGAAGGACGTTAAGAAGCAGATTCTGACAGCTTTGAACATTGAGGCTACTGATGCTACTGTAGATGGTATCTACGATAAGGTAGTAAAGGATAAGTTGGCTAACGGTGCAGAACTGACCGATTATACCGGCGAGTTTAATACTTCTTACAACCAGGAAATCAAGGGTGGCAACTACCACGTATTCGTTGCTACATTGGAGAATGGTGAGACCAAGTATGTATTCCCAGTATATGGTGCTGGTTTGTGGGGCCCTATCTGGGGCTATGTATCAGTAAATGATGACAAGACCACTGTTTACGGTGTTTCTTTCAATCATGACAGCGAGACTGCTGGTTTGGGTGGCGAGATTATCAAGCCTATCTTCACCAATCAGTTTGCCGGAAAGAAGGTACTGAACGCTCAGGGTCAGGCTGCTCTTACTGTAAAGAAGAACGGCAATGCTCAGGGTGAGAACGAGTGTGATGGTGTTGCTGGTGCAACCCTGACTTCTAACGGTGTGGCAAAGATGCTGTTGGACTGCCTGGGTAATTACAATGATTTCTTGAATAATAAATAATAAGGAGGGCATAGAATATGAGTCAATTATTTTCTAAAGAGAATAAAGAGGCCTTCTTTGGTCCTCTTGGAGCCAATAACCCTGTTGCCGCTCAGGTATTGGGTATCTGCTCTGCCTTAGCTGTAACTGCACAGTTGGAGCCAGCCATCGTAATGGGTCTGTCTGTAACTGTCATCGTGGCTATGGCCAATGTGATTATCTCTCTGCTGCGTAAGACCGTTCCTAACCGAATCCGTATTATCGTTCAGCTGGTAGTTGTTGCCGCTCTGGTAACTATCGTTAGCCAGGTACTGAAGGCATTTGCTTACGACGTAAGTGTTCAGCTTTCAGTTTACATCGGTCTGATCATTACCAACTGTATCCTGATGGGTCGTCTGGAGGCATTTGCAATGCAGAATGGTCCTTGGGAGTCTTTCCTGGATGGTATCGGTAACGGTTTGGGTTATGCTTGGGTTCTGGTAGCCGTAGCATTCTTCCGTGAGTTGTTCGGTGCCGGAACACTGTTCGGTATCCAGATTGTTCCTCAGGCTCTGTATGACCTGGGTTACATCAACTGCGGTATCATGCTTACTCCAGTTGCCGCTCTGGTACTGGTAGGTTGCATTATCTGGGTAATGAAGATCCGTGAAGAGAAGACAGCTAAAAAGTAACACATATTTAAATAAGAAACAGAATTATGGAACATTTTATCAGTTTGATGGTCCGCTCAATTTTTGTGGACAACATGATTTTCGCGTTCTTCTTGGGTATGTGCTCATACTTGGCTGTATCTAAGAACGTAAAGACTGCATTGGGACTGGGTATGGCAGTTATCTTCGTAGAAGTAGTAACTCTGCCTGTTAACTACCTGTTGCAGACTAAGGTACTGGGCCCTGACTGTCTGGTTGAGGGTGTAGACCTGAGTTTCCTGAGCTTCATCCTGTTCATCGCTGTCATCGCAGGTATCGTACAGTTGGTGGAGATGGTGGTAGAGCGTTTCTCTCCATCATTGTATGCCAGTCTGGGTATCTTCCTGCCACTGATTGCTGTAAACTGTGCCATCATGGGTGCGTCTCTGTTCATGCAGCAGCGTATCACCATGGATCCTAGCAACACTCAGGCTATTGCCAACATCGGTGATGCCTTTGCTTATGCTATCGGTTCAGGTATTGGCTGGTTGATCGCTATCGTTTGTTTGGCAGCTATCCGTGAGAAGATGGAGTATTGCGACGTGCCAAAGCCTCTGCGTGGTCTGGGTATCACCTTTATCACCGTAGGTCTGATGGCCATGGCATTCATGTGCTTCTCTGGTTTGAATCTTTAATATAGGAGGTAGTAATTATGGATATGAATTTTATTTTAGCTAGTATCGGGGTGTTCCTGGTGGTTATCCTCGTTCTGGTTGTTATCTTGTTGGTAGCCAAGAATTATCTGTCTCCTAGTGGTCCAGTAAAGGTTACTATCAACGGTGAGAATACTTTGGAAGTAGAGTCAGGTTCTTCTCTGTTGAGCACATTGTCAGTGAACGGCGTATTCCTGCCATCTGCTTGTGGTGGTAAGGGTGCTTGCGGTCAGTGCAAGTGTCAGGTAGTAGAGGGCGGTGGCGAGATCCTGCCTTCTGAGAAGGGTTTCTTCTCTCGTAAGGAGCAGAAAGACCATTGGCGTCTGGGTTGCCAGGTTAAGGTTAAGGGCGACATGGGCATCAAGGTTGACGACTCTGTAATGGGTGTTAAGGAATGGGAGTGTAC